>CALKMT010000183.1 GCA_938091715.1 uncultured Litorivicinus sp. | reverse complement strand
CGATTTTTTTGTGGGCCATGAAATCGGGCCAATACGATGACCTAGAGGGACCCGCGCACCGCATTTTGCATGACGACGACGATCCTGCGCACAAGGCCGCCCAGAAACAGCGCGCCGACTCGTCTGACAAGACATCCGATGACTGATTGGCTGGCAGGCCTGCTGGTGGGCCTTGCGGGTACGGCTCATTGCGTGGCCATGTGTGGCCCCTTAAGTGCGACCCTGTCATTGTCCTTGCCCCAAGAACGTCAGGGCCTGATCTTTTGGGTCGCCCTGGGCAAGGTTGGCCTGTATACGCTGTTAGGTGCCATAGCCGGCTGGGGCGGCAGCCTCCTGCACTTAGCCGGCACCCATGCTCTGTGGGCGGCCTCGGGGATCATGCTGGTGTTGATGGGCGGCTACGGGTTGGGATTGCGCGGTCCCAGCGAACAACTAACCCGATGGATTGCCCCTCTGGTAGGGCCCGCTCAGCGCATGGGTCGACGGTTCTGGCCGATACAGACACGCCCCCAGGCCTTGGCCTGGGGCGCAATGTGGGGGCTGATCCCCTGTGGCTTGGTTTACTCCGCCCTGGCTTGGTCGCTGACCGCACCCTCGATACTGGATGGCGCGCTGCGCATGATGGGCATGGGATTGGGCACCCTGCCCGCGGCCTTGGGTACAGGGTGGCTGGGTCAACGATTTGGCCTATGGAGCAAGACGGGCAAAGTCGGGCGCTACAGCGCCGTGTTGTTGATCATCATGGGTGCTTATTCCTTTGGCCTAGCGGTCGCTTAGGATTAACCGCTCGCCCAGTTGTTCCGATGCGGGCTGGGAAGCGACCCCAATCGGCTCAAAGCTGGCCTCCATCTCGGACCGGTCAGACCGGCGCGAAAAATCATGCAGCCTGGCATCCATCAGCTGGCTGGGGGCCACGTTGCCCATGGCCGTCAGCATGCTTTCAATCCGCCCAGGATAGCGTTCTTGCCACTCCTGCAGTTGCGCCTTGATATTTTGTCGCTGCAAGTTGGGCTGCGAGCCGCAAAGGTTACAGGGAATAATCGGATAACCCTGGGCGTCAGCATAGGCCTGAATATCCCGCTCACGAACCCCAGCCAAGGGCCGGATCACGGTATTTTTTCCGTCATCCGAAATCAGTTTCGGCGGCATGCTTTTCAGGGTGCCGCCATAGAACAGATTCAGCATCAGGGTTTCCAGCATGTCATCCGCATGATGACCCAGCGCGATTTTGTTGAAGCCCTCGCGCTGAGCGTAGCTGTACAGGATGCCCCGACGCAGGCGTGAACACAGGCCGCAGGTCGTTTTGCCCGGTTCAATCACCCGAGTCACCGTGGAATAGGTGTCCTCTTCAATGATCTCAAAGGGCATGTTCTGGGCCCGCAAGTATTCGGGTAAAACGTGCTCGGGAAAGCCCGGTTGCTTCTGATCCAAGTTAACGGCAAACAATTCAAAGCGAATCGGGGCGCTTTTTTGTAACTGCCGCAGCATGTCCAACAGGGTGTAGCTGTCCTTGCCACCGGACAGACACACCATGATCCGGTCGCCGTCCTCGATCATATGAAACTCAGCGATGGCTTTTCCGACCTGACGTCGGATCCGTTGATTTAGCTTGTGCGAATTCATGCCCGGTCCTGTTTTTTGCGGCGCGAATTATGCCACGTCACAGCCGCTGTGTAGCCTTCTGCAACTTGACCCAGGCCATGGCCACCATGGTCGCGTCCCCGATCGCGGTGTGGCGTCCAAAGGTCGGCACATTTAGCTCGTCCAGAATTCGCTCCAAGCGCAAGTCAGCACCGTCCTGCTGGCGGGTTTTGGCTTTGAAGATATCAGCCAACTCCAGCGTCGGGTTGGGCAATTCAAATCCGAAACTGTCGCGGATGTAGCGATTCAACAGGGTCACATCAAAGTTGATGTAATAGCCCAGCAATGGGCGGTTGCCGATAAAATCCAAAACCCGGGGCAGCGCCTCGCTGAACGGGACTGACTCGGCCAGATCAACCTTGCGAATCCCGTGAATTTTTATCGAATCCGCGGCCTGCTTCGGCGAAGCGGGCAGACGCAGGTCCAACTTTTCACTGGTCATAATCTTGCCATCGCGGATCTTGACGGCCGCCACGGTGAGCAAATCGTCGTTGTGCGGATCCAAGCCGGTGGTTTCACAGTCGATGCTGACCACTTCGTCGCCGTGATACGGCATGAACAAAGGCTCCCAGGGTGTGCCCTGAACTTTGAATCGCGTACCCAGCGTTTTTAGTGTTTTTGCGACCATGTCATCCTCGGATGTGCAGCTCTAATGCCAGCCAGTCTTTGAATTCTTTTACCACGTGCAAGGCTTCCCGTAACAGGTCACGTTCCAAGCGATTCAATCGATGGGGCTCGATGTAATTATTGACCCGTGCCGCGTCGGTGTTATCCCCCAACTGACGCAGGTGGCTGCGCAGGCGATACTCGCTGAACAGCACCAAGGCACTCTCCAGGTTGCGGCCCAATTTGGCTTGAATGGCGCCACAGCGGACCAGCTCTTGGATCCGTTTAAAGGAGTTACTCTGGCGAACACCATACTTGAGCGACAACGCCCTAAGACCATGCACCACCGGGAAAATCGCGCCCTTTTTGATGTCGACACCCTGCTGTTCTTTTTTGACCCGCCCAAACAGCGTGAGCGGCACAGCAAATCGCATGACGGGCTGGGAAAAGTGCGAGACAAAGATGTCAGAGGCCGTCATTTGCTCGACCAAGGTGCGCCCCATGCGATCCAACAGCTTGGCGTCCCCGGCCACCCGTTGCGCATCCAGCACAATGGCTAAATTCATCAGCGCCGTCTCGTCTAGGTTATGCACCCATCCACTCAGGCGCTCGTTCCAGCGCTGCTCGCTCATCGCCCACTCGGGGTTCGAGATCATCACGTTGCCCGGACAGGGAGGGAAGCCGAGTTCAATTAACCGGTCAATAAAGCGCTGTGTGTCTTGCGCCTGCTCCGGCCAATCAAAGCCGTCACGGATAATCAGCGCATTGTCCTGATCGGTGCGCACAATCTGTTCGCCCCGCCCTTCACTGCCCAGCACCACCAGGGCCGTGTTGTTACGAACCTCGTCGGAGACCGTCAACTCCCAGACCTTGGCGACCAGGCGATTGTTCAGGGCGGCCAACAAATCCATCATGAACCGAATGCGCGTGCCCTTGTCGACCAGGTTGCGTATCAACGGCGGGATATGGCTGACCGCTTCTTGCAGATCCTGGATTGACTGGGCCTTTTCAATCGACACGCCGATGTTGTGGCTGCGCGAGCTTAAAAACCCGAGCACGTCGGCCAGTTCAGCCACGCCGACAATCGCGCTTTCACGCTTGACCACCACGCGTTTGATATGGTGCCGGGCCATCACGGTCAGGGCTTCAAACAGGAATGCCTCGGCGTCCACCGCGATCAGGTTCCGCCCAGTACAGACCCGGATTGGGGTTTGCGCCGAATGCCCATCCAGGGCCGTGGCGTTTAGCAAATCCGTCCCAGTCACCAACCCATAGGATCCGGCTTCGCCTGGGAAATCCACCAGCGCACTGTCAATGTGCGCCCCACGCATGCGTACGACACAGTCACGAATGCTGGTGTCGGCGCTGACCACCAGCGCCTTGCGGGTCACCGAATCGCCGACCTTGACCAGGGAAAAGTCATCTCCCTCGCGCTCGGCACTGGCCTGACGGTGCTTGGACATGGTCGCCAAGCCCTTGTGGAAATAGTGCCGGAATTCGGGATTCTCGTGCACCAGGTCGATGAACAGGCGCGCCGGCAGTACTTGGCAAATGACCTCTTCAAAGGCCACGTAGGCATCGCGAGCCGCACCCTTGAGTACCGCCAACGAGCCAAACAGATCGCCCTCAGAAAACTGTGAGACCAGGTGCAAGGAATCCCGCTCGACCGAGTCGCCGTCGTATTCCTCGACCTTGCCTTTGATGATGACGTAAATGCCCTCGGGGGCTTGGCCGGAGTCGATGATGGTCTGACCGGACTCGAAGTATTCCAGGTGCAAGCCAGCACTCAGCCTTTGAACCTGCTGGGGCGACAACAAGTTAAAAGGCGGAACGCTGAGATCTAAAGCCGGAGTGTCCATTTTTTTCCTATCAATAACGTAAAAGAGGGGCGCCATCACTGACGCCCCTCCTAGGCTAAATACAAACCCTGCAATACAGGGCCTGCCGCATCAAGCGCTTAGTGCGCTGTTGCTTCACCCGCACCGCGAGGGATACGAATGTCTTCAACCATTTGCTGAATCTCAGCCGGCGGAGCCGCCGTCGCACGAGATACAAAGTAAGCCACTACGAAGTGCAGCAACATACCGATTGTACCAACGCCCGTGGGCTTGATGTCCGCAACGATAAAGCCGTTCTTCTCGACGAAGACGTTAAGAACGATGTAGGTAAAGGTGAAGATCAAACCGACCAACATACCTGCAATCGCACCTTCACGGTTCATGCGCTTGTCGAAAATACCGTTAATGATAACGGGGAAGAACGAGGCCGCAGCCAGACCGAAGGCGAAGGCCACAACCTGAGCCACGAAGCCCGGGGGGTTGATGCCCAAGTAGCCAGCAACCAAGATCGCCGCAACCGCTGCACCACGTGCCGCCATCAACTCGTTCTTTTCACTCATCGTTGATTTGCCAGTCGCCTTATCTTTGAAGATAACGCGGCCCAACAAGTCGTGCGAGATCGCCGCCGAGATCACCAACAACAGACCCGCTGCCGTTGACAATGCAGCCGCCAAACCACCCGCCGCAATCAACGCGATCACCCAGTTGGGTAGACGTGCGATTTCGGGGTTAGCCAGTACAATGATGTCACGGTCAACATACAACTCGTTTTCGATCGCCTGACCTGCAGGTGCAGCAACAGCTTCGTTAGACATCAAACGCTCGCCTGACGCGCCAGTTTCACCGGTGAACGAAGGCTTGCCTTTGTAGGCGGCGCCGTTAGCAAACTGAATCTTGCCGTCGCCGTTTTTGTCCATCCAACCGATCAAACCACCTTTTTCCCAGGTGGCGAACCAGTTACCGGCACAGGGCATACGAGCAGCATCTGCGCCCGAATTACGTGCAGCTACGATCGCCGCTTCTTGTTCAGCAGTACATTCTGCAGTCCAAGTCGCGTAGTCGTTGTTCTGTACGTTCTTGATCAGGTTCAAGCGAGCGAATGCCGCAACGCCAGGAACCGAGGTGTACAGAATAGAGATGAACAGCAGTGCCCAACCCGCAGAGATACGTGCGTCACGAACACGGGGAACCGTGAAGAAACGTACGATAACGTGCGGCAGACCTGCAGTACCGGCCATCAGCGCGACACACAACAGGAAGGTGTTCCAAACACCAGCACGACCTTCAGTGTAAGGAATGCTGAAGCCCAAGTCGGTGAAGGTCTGATCCAGTGCCGTCAGCAGATAGGTGCCCTGCTCGATGGTCTGAACGCCGTTGTTAAAGTCAAAGGCGATGGTGCTACCCAGACCCAACTGCGGCAGGAAGGTACCGGTCACCTGCAACGACAGGAATACCGCCGGCACAACGAACGCTACGATCAATACACAGTACTGAGCCACCTGGGTGTAGGTAATGCCCTTCATGCCGCCCAAAACAGCGTAGAAGAATACGATACCCATACCGATGATCACGCCGGTGTTAACGTCCACTTGCAAGAAGCGAGAGAACACCACACCCACACCACGCATCTGACCTGCAACGTAGGTGAATGAAACGAAGATCACACAGATAACCGCGACAGTACGCGCGAAGTCTGAGTAATAACGGTCACCCACAAAGTCCGGCACAGTGAACTTGCCGAATTTACGCAGATAAGGTGCCAACAACATGGCCAGCAGAACGTAGCCGCCAGTCCAGCCCATCAAATAGGCAGCACCGTCACGTCCTAGTAGAGAAACGATACCGGCCAGCGAGATGAACGAAGCCGCTGACATCCAGTCCGCAGCAGTCGCCATACCGTTAGCGACAGGGTGAACCCCACCACCGGCAACGTAGAAGTCTTTGGTTGAGCCAGCCTTGGCCCAAATTGCAATCCCGATGTACAACGCAAATGACGCGCCGACAAAGAGATAGATCAAGGTTTGTAGATCCATGATAATTCCCCTTACTCAGTTACGTCGTATTTTTCGTCGATCGCATTCATGCGCTTGGCATAAATAAAGATCAGGATCATGAACACATACATGCTGCCCTGCTGTGCAAACCAGAAACCCAGTTTGAAGCCGGCAATTTGAATGGTGTCCAATAGGTCTACGAACAAAATTCCGCAGCCGTATGACACAACAAACCACACAGCCATGAGCTGCATGATGGTCGTGATGTTTTCTTTCCAGTAGGCCTGGGCCTTCTGCGTGTCCATTAAGTCACCCTTATCGTTGTATTATAGACCGAGCGAATCTAGCAAGACGCGAGCAACGCGGTTAGTCTACTTTGGGATAAGACAAAGGCACTGAATGCCTTGAAATACCAAAGGATCGGGTGTGTTTTCAAACCTTTCGCTATTGCTATTAAGCCTGCTGTATGTGGCCGCACTATTCTTGATCGCGTTTCGCGGCGATCGGAAGCGGGCCAAACCCCTGCCCCCGATTGCTTATGCCCTGGCCATCGGCACCTACTGCACCTCATGGACGTTTTATGGCGCGGTCGGCACCGCGGCCGAATCCGGCTGGACGTTTTTACCGATTTATCTGGGCCCAGCGGTCAGTTTTTTGGTGTTTTGGTCGGTCTTTAAGAAGATTGGCATCCTAACCGATGTGCACGGCATCAGCTCAATCGCGGATTTTATCGCGTCGCGCTATGGCAAGGCCCAGAGTGTCGCAGTACTGGTGACCTTTGCCGCTTTGTTGGTGGTGGTCCCTTATCTGGCTTTGCAGCTTAAGGCGATCTCGACGGCCTGGGCCACGATGACGGGTACTGACACCAGCGGAACCCCGGCCCTGATCGCCACCTTGTTAATGGCGATCTTTGCGGTGGCCTTTGGCACCGCCCAGTTGAATCGGCGCGAACATCACCGCGGGCTGATGCTGTCATTGGCGGTCGAATCGGCCTTTAAGCTGGTAGCATTTGCAGCGGTTGCCATCGGCATCACTACCTTGCATTACGGGGACTTTGCCGAACTGATCAGTACCGCCGCCGCCAACCCCAAAGCACAAGCCCTGTTCAACACAGACTTCACCAC
>CALKMT010000182.1 GCA_938091715.1 uncultured Litorivicinus sp. | reverse complement strand
AAAGCTGGGGCCCATAAATTTCACCGCATCGACAATTTCTTGCGGGTCTTCCGTGTCCAGTTCGAGGTCGATACTGTCAACATCGGCAAAACGTTTGAACAAAACCGCCTTGCCCTCCATCACCGGTTTGGAGGCCAGCGCGCCCAAATTGCCCAAGCCCAAAATGGCTGTGCCATTGGAAACCACGGCGACCATATTGCCGCGCGCGGTGAGGTCATATGAAGCATCAGGATTATCGGCAATGGCTTGCACCGGCACGGCGACACCCGGCGAATAGGCCAGCGAAAGATCCCGCTGGGTCGCCATCGGTTTAGTGGGGCTGATTTCAAGCTTGCCCGGCTTGCCGCGTGTATGGAAGCGCAGCGCTTCCTCATCGGTAAAGTTTTTTTCCGTATCACTCATGACAGTCTCTGACTTATCTCTAATTTACGGCTTTTACGGGGTCGGGGCGGTAAAAACAAGGCGAGGCGGAAAAGAAAAACAAAATAAATTCAACAGCTTTTTACTGATTTCGGCCTTTATCGGCGTGTTGGCGCGTGTTTCATGTCGCCAGCTTTGCTAAACTCTTTGCATGTCACCTGCCGCACCAGAAGCTGAAAAGCCGAAAAAACCCGCTGCATCGAAATCGCCCAACCGGGTGACCCCGATGATGGCGCAGTTTTTGGAGATTAAGGCGGCACATGCCGACGCGCTCTTATTCTATCGCATGGGCGATTTTTACGAATTGTTTTATGACGACGCCAAGAAAGCCGCGCGTCTGTTAGACATCACCCTGACCGCCCGGGGCACCAGTGGCGGTGCCCCCATTCCCATGGCGGGCATCCCGCACCACAGCGCCGAGGGGTACTTGGCCCGACTGCTAAGCGCCGGCGAATCGGTTGCGGTGTGCGAGCAAATTGGCGATCCGGCCACCGCCAAAGGGCCGGTCGAGCGCAAAGTTACCCGGGTATTAACACCGGGCACCCTATCCGACGAGGCCCTGGTGCCGGCCGATCGCGTGGCTTGGCTGGTCTGTGTAACCGTGCAAGGTGAGCGCGCTGGATTGGCAGCCATGGACGTCGCCTCGGGCCGGTTTGAATGCACCCCGTCACTGGAATTGCATCAACTGACCTCGGAGTTGGCTCGTCTGAATCCGGCCGAGCTGGTGCTGCCTGAGGATTTGGACTGGCAACCCGACGCGGCCTACCCGACGCAAACCCTACCCGGCTGGCACTACGATTCGCCGACCGCTCAAGCCTTGCTGTGCAAACACTTTGCGACTCAGGATCTGTCGGGTTTTGGCTTTCAATCCTCCTCGCTTGGGGTGTGCGCCGCGGGTGCGTTACTGCAGTACGCACTGGACCGCCTGCGGGATGAGATTCAGCACGTTCAGACTCTGACGCGCACCCAATTGTCAGATTTTCTGCAACTCGACCCCAGCGCTCGACAGGACCTAGAACTGACCCAGAATCTGCGCGGCGGTAAGGGCGGCACCCTGATGTCGGTCTTGGACAGCACGACCAACCCGATGGGTATGCGCCGTCTGTCCGCCTGGCTGCATCAGCCCTTGGCCGAGCTGGACGCCATCCGGACCCGGCAAACCGCCATCCACGCCCTGCAAAACGAGGTCGCGCTGGAAGACTTACGAGACGGATTGAAACCCTTGGGAGACATGGAGCGAATTCTGTCCAGGGTCGCGCTGCGCTCGGCTCGCCCCAAGGATTTAGGCCGGTTGGGGCAGGCTCTGAATGGATTACCCGAATTAAAGCGCTTGTTGGCCGACTGCCGCGCCCCTGGGTTGGTGGACCGGGTGACCCAGTTGGGTCAGTTCGAAAGTCTGGCGGATTTACTCAATCGCGCGTTGAACGACGAACTGCCCCATCGGTTGTCCGATGGCGACGTGATCCGCAGCGGATTTCATCCCGAGCTAGACGAGCTGCGCTCGCTGTCCGCCGATGCCGGTGAGCAACTGGCCGAAATTGAGCGTCGCGAGCGCGAGCAAACCGGCCTGGCTACCCTAAAGGTCGGTTTTAACCGCGTGCATGGCTATTACATCGAGATTTCGAAAGCCCAATCGGTGGGTGCACCGGAGCATTACATTCGGCGCCAAACACTGAAAAACGCCGAGCGCTTCATCACCCCCGAGCTAAAAACCTTTGAAGACAAGGCCGTGTCGGCCAAAAGCCGCGCTCAGCAGTTGGAAAAAGCGCTGTTTGAGGGGTTGTTTGAGCCCTTGCTGGCTGAGTTAGGGGCCTTGCAGCTGGCAGCTCATGCGGTGGCAGACCTGGACGCCCTGGCTTGCCTGGCCGAGCGTGGTCAAACCCTGCGTTGGACACTGCCCAACTTGCAGGAACAACCGGGCATCCAGATTCAACAGGGCCGTCATCCCGTGGTCGAGGCATCAGTCGGCGAGGCCTTTGTCGCCAACGACCTGAACCTGGCCCCAGAGCAATGCTGCGCCATCATTACCGGCCCCAACATGGGCGGTAAGTCGACCTACATGCGCCAGACCGCGTTGATTGTCTTGCTGGCACACATGGGCGCACCCGTGCCCGCGAGTGCCGCTGATATTGGCCTGTGCGATCAGATTCTGACTCGAGTCGGCAGCGCCGACGACCTGGCCGGTGGACGCTCGACCTTTATGGTCGAAATGACCGAAACCGCAAACATATTGAATAACGCCACCGAACGGTCTCTGGTCTTGATGGACGAGGTGGGCCGCGGCACCTCGACCTTTGATGGCTTGTCCCTGGCCTGGTCTGCCTGTTTGGAGCTGGGCAACCGTCGCTCGCTGACGCTGTTTGCCACTCACTACTTTGAGATGACCGCGCTGAGTGAGGAGTGCCCCGGCATCCACAACCTGCACCTCAGTGCGCTGGAGCACGGTGACGACATTGTCTTTATGCACCAGGTCACGCCGGGGCCTGCGAGTCAGTCCTACGGTCTGCAAGTGGCCAAACTGGCAGGCGTCCCTGGCCGGGTATTACGGGGCGCCAAACAGAAACTGCGCACCCTAGAATCCGGCGCCATCGGTCACTCGCCCCATCAAAGCGATTTATTCGCCGCGCCAGTGCCGGCGGACGAGCCTGAGTGGATCGAGTCACTGCGCCAGCTCGACCCCGACGAGTTGTCGCCCCGGGAAGCCCACAGCTATCTGTATCGGTTAATTGAGCAAGCCAAGTCGTGACGCAGCGCTGAGCGGCCGTTAAACTGGCGCCCAAATTTTACGAGGATCCCCTGAATGACATTCGTCGTGACCGAAAACTGCATTAAATGTAAGTACACCGACTGTGTAGAGGTGTGCCCGGTCGATTGTTTTTATGAAGGCCCGAATTTCCTGGTCATTCACCCTGACGAATGCATTGACTGTGCCCTGTGCGAGCCCGAGTGCCCGGCCGAGGCGATCTTGTCCGAGGACGAGTTGCCGGCGGATCAAGAGAAGTACATCGCACTGAATGCCGATCTGGCCGAGGTGTGGCCGAACATTTCTGAGCGTAAAGAAGCGCCGGCAGACGCCGACGAGTGGAATGGCAAGACGCCCAAGCACGATTTGCTTGAGCGCTAGGCCACGCCTAGGCCTGGAACACCTGATCCGGCGTTAAGCCGTGGCGTTCCAAAGTCGCCCGCAATCGCTTTAGCGCATCGACCTGGATTTGGCGCACGCGCTCCCGGGTCAATCCAATTTCCCGGCCGACGTCCTCGAGGGTCGTGGGCTGATAGCCTCGCAGGCCGAAACGCCGTGAGACGACCTCGCGCTGCTTGTCGGACAATTCACTGAGCCAGTGATCCAAATTGCGTGACAAGTCTTCGCTTTGTAATCGCTCACTGGGGTCTTGCTGACTGGGGTCCGCTACCGTGTCCACCACGGTACGATCGCCCTCGGTGCCAATCGGCGTATCAATGCTGGTGACGCGCTCGTTTAACTTCAGCATCTTGCGCACGTCGCCGACGTTGCAGTCCAGCTCGGCGGCAATGTCCTCGGCCGTCGGCTCGTGATCCAGCGTTTGCGCGAGCTTGCGCGCTGTGCGCAGATAAACGTTTAATTCTTTGACGACATGGATCGGCAGGCGAATGGTTCGGGTTTGATTCATCAAGCCCCGCTCGATCGACTGGCGAATCCACCAGGTGGCGTAGGTTGAGAATCGAAAGCCTCGCTCGGGGTCAAACTTTTCGACCGCACGAATCAGGCCCAGGTTGCCCTCTTCGACCAGATCCAACAGAGGCAGTCCGCGGTTTAAGTAACGACGCGAAATCTTGACCACCAAACGCAGGTTGGACTCGATCATGCGACGACGACCGGCTTCGTCACCGGATCGCGCCAGACGCGCAAAATGAACTTCTTCCTGGGGGGACAACAAGGGCGAGAACCCGATTTCCCCTAGGTAAAGTTGCGTCGCATCCAGAGAACGAGCGTCTTCTTTGGTTTCAATATCATCCGCGGCAGCGTCCAGTTCGGGCGCTAGGACCAATTCGGCCTCGGGGAGAGTTTCCAGTTCAACAGTATTAGCCATTTCCACGTACCTTATTGCTGCCGTCCTGTTAGATATCGGCATTAGATTCAGACCCTAAGGTGGGGTCGACCGTGAATCTGTGACCAAAGTCCTAACCGGCGACGGGGTGACTGACGATATTTTGTCGTTAGACAAGAAAGTCAGTGTCGTCCAATCGACGAAAGGACTATATCTGTGAACTGAGTCGCACTTTTATGGCCAGTAGTACAGTCCTAGTACCGAAGTACGCGACGCCAATTGCAATGGGCAACTAGCGACTGGGCAGAACGCTAAGCGGGTCGACAGGGTTGCCGTCCCGGCGGATTTCAAAATGCAATTTTGGGGTGTCCGTGCCGGTCGCACCAAGGGTTGCAATGGTCTGCCCCGCAGCCACGGTCTGGTTGGTTTGGACCTGCAAGCTTTGGTTGTGACCATAGGCCGACAGCCAGGTTTCGTCGTGGCGAATCAAGACCAGGTTACCCAAACCGACCAATCCGTCCCCCGCGTACACCACCCGTCCTGGGGCGGCGGCCTTGACCGGATCCCCGGTTTGCCCCTGCAAACGAACGCTGCGTGAAAAACGCTCTTTGGATGAGAAGCCGGACAGGACCTTGCCTGGTACCGGCCACTGCCAGGACCAAGGACCGCTGGCAATGGGTGCCGCCTTGACCGCGGTAGGTGCCGGCTGGGTCGCTGTGGCGACTTTGGGCGGACTGGGTTTGGTGATCGGCGATTGGGGCGCTGCGGCTTCGGATAGGGTCAAGGATTGGCCGGATTTCAGTTGAGCAAAGGGCGCAATCCGATTGGCTGCTGCCAAGCCTTCAGGGTCCAGTTCGAACCGGAATGCCACGCCGTACAGGGTGTCACCGGATTGCACGACATAGCGGGTGCCCTTGGGAATGCCGCCCTCGACCGACCCTGGGGTCATTCGGACCGTCACTGGGGTTTTCTCGACCGCACGGCTTTTATCCGATAGAGGCGGTTGGTAGCTGGCGCAACTGGCCAGTACCACCGTTATGACACACGCGCTAAACGATCGACCGACCAAAGCAGTACTCCTCCTAAAATCAAACCCAATAACGCCAATGCAAGATTGCCTGGCGTCGCCGCTGTGTGCTGAAACGGCCACAGCTGAGCCGCCGACCCTAGCATCAGGCCCGCCAAAAATGTACGCACCTGAACCGGACGGGACTGGAACGCCCAACGCAAGACCCGGGCCATGGACGCGATGCCCACCACGCCCCCCAGTGCAAACCAACCGATCACACTCAGGTCCAGGCGATGAATAGCCTCGAACACCAGGCTGTACATGCCCAACAACAGCAGCAAGAACGATCCAGAAATGCCGGGCAGAATCATGGCAGACAGAGCAATCAGGCCGGCCAAAAACACCCCTAGGGACGTCTGAGGCAACTGCAAATTAAACAGCCCCATACCCGCCGCCAGGGCCAAACCCGCCAAGCCCCAGGCCAGCTTGGGACGCCAATCGTAGCCCCGCAACACCAAAGGCACCGCGGCCAACACCAAGCCCAGGAACAGGCTCCAAATCAAGGCCGGATATCGATCCAGGGCAAACAGCACCCAGCGAGAGATGGCCAGCATGCCGATCACGATACCCAGCGCCAGGGGGACAGAAAAAGACAGATCCCATTGCCTAACCAGGCCCGGCCAGCCCTGCTGCCGATAGGCCCGAATCCAGCCCGGGCCGAATCCTGCAATCAATTGGACAAAGCGATCGTAAATACCGGTGATAAAGGCAATGGTGCCGCCGGATACCCCGGGAACCGCGTCCGCCGCCCCCATCAACATCCCTTTTAGCCATGTACGGATCACCCGACGACCCCGCGCAGACAGGGCACAAAACTGGCCTCGGTCAGATCCGTTTGCACGATCCCGTCCTCGGTTTTGTCGACTCGCACCATGCGCTGGCCTGCCCCCCTGGCCAACGGCAGGATCAGGCATCCGCCCATGGCCAGTTGGTCGATCCAAGCTTGCGGGACAGCCGCCGGGGCAGCCGCCGCCACAATGGCATCAAAGGGGCCGGCCTCGGCCCAACCTTTAAAGCCGTCCCCTACCCGCAGGCGATAATTTCGATTACCCGCAGCGGCCAGACGAGGCTCGGCGATGTCATGCAGTCCGCGAATGCGCTCAATGCTGTACACCCGGGTGCACAGGTGGGTCAGCAAGGCGGTTTGATAGCCAGACCCCGTGCCGACCTCCAGCACGTAGCGCAGGCGTTTACGACCGCGCAGGATCTCGGTCAATTGACGGGCCACCACACTGGGCCTGGACAGCGTCTGTTGATGCCCGATCGGCAGCGTGACGTCCTCGTAAGCGCGAAACGCCAATGCCGGTTCGATAAAGTGGTGCCGTTTGACCTGCCAAAAGGCGTCCGCCACCCGGGGGTCGACCTGTTGCCCCAACAGCCCACCGACCAAACGATGGCGGGCCTCGGTGTTGGCGTCGCGACTTAGGGCCATTGCGGGCCCAAGTCGGCCAACATGGCGTGGTGGGTCATGTCGGGCTGGACCGGCGTGAGCGCTGCGTATCCATGTTCGATGGCCCAAAAATCGGTGCCCTCGGAACGATCCAGCGCTTCGCCGGCCAAGTTTAGCCAATAGCGCTCTTTACCCCGAGGGTCCAGCGCCGGCACCAAATCCGCACCAAAGTTTCGATGCCCCAGGCGGCAAGGCTTAATGCCCTTGATTTGCTCTTTCGGCATGCCGGGAACGTTTAAGTTCATGACCATACGCGGGGGCAACTCACCCCAGTGGTTCAGAACATCTAATGCCAAATCCGCTGCGGTCTGCCAATACCACTGGTCGCTTCTTTCGAGCGACACGGCCAGCGCCGGCAGGCCCAGATAACGACCTTCCATGGCCGCCGCTACCGTGCCTGAGTAAAGCGTGTCATCCCCAAGATTCGGACCCGCGTTGATGCCCGAGACCACCAAATCCGGCGCATAATCTCGAAACAATCGAAGTCCCAGGTGGACACAGTCGGTGGGGGTTCCGTCGCAACGGTAAAAGCCGTTGGGCAATCGATCCAGGGTTAACGGCCGGGTCAGGGTCAGGCTGTTCGAGGCCCCGCTGTGATCACGATCCGGTGCGACCACCAGCACCTCGTGCTCACTGGCCAGGGTTTGTGCCAGCGTCTCTATTCCCGGTGAGTGCACACCGTCGTCGTTACTAATCAGAATTCGCATCGTGGGTCTCGATTAATCCATCTAAAACTGTGGTCATAAAGGCGCCGGTCGGCAGGGTCGCCTGTATCCTAATTTGCTCACCGTGAATCTCAAGGGCTGCGTGTTGGGGCATTAACCGGACCCGCCGCCGATGGGGCTGCCACGAGGTGGGTTCCAGCACGCGCACCAGATCCGGATGCGCGGCAAACTCTTGGCGCCAATGCTCGGCCGCAGACGCTGCCAGGCCGGGTAACGGCCCAAACAGCGGCATGCTGGGGTCCGCAGCGCCCTGGGCGATCATGCCCTCGGTGGCGTCCATTAACCAGCCGTTGCCCCCGGGGCGCAGGCAAGGATCCCCCGCCACCGGCGCCAACCAGGTGTTTTGCTCGACCCGGCTGCTTAGCATGCGATTAAACAGGGCCGCCCGGGCCGCGGCCAAGGCCATCTCGTCCTCGCCCCCGCGCAATGCCCGTTCAAGGTTGTCAAAGCCAAATCGTTGACGGCCAAAATAATTCGGACAACCCAGTTCTAGTAATCGATCAAACCCAGCACGCAGGCGATCGGGGTCGGCCTGGACCACCCCCAAACGCACATCGAACTGATTAGCGCGATGAGTGCCGACCTTGAGGTGTCGGGTATTGCGGCTGACCTCGATCACTCGCCAATGAGGCTGTTCTGGGATGCGCGGCCGGTCAATACCGGGGCGGTGGGCGCTGAACCATTGGCGACACACCGCATGTTTGTCCTTGCGCCCGGAATAGGACACTGCCCGACGGGGTAAATTCAACCAATCCGCCAGCTCCGTCGCCACCTCGTGGGTGCTGATGCGGGTTTTCTCGATCCAAAAAAACAGGTGTTCGCCCCGCCCCGACGGCTCAAAGCCCAATTCTTCGGTGACCACAAAGTCACTGGGCTGAGCCTTGAGAATGGCGCGGCCCGAGACAGGCCAAGGAAAGCTGGGGTATCGCGCCTTATCCATCCAGCAGAACGACAGCCTGCACGGCGATGCCCTCGCCCCGGCCGGTGAACCCTAAGCGTTCCGTCGTGGTGGCCTTGACGCTGACCTGTTGGATCGACACGCCCAAATCTTGTGCGATTTGCTCGCGCATCGAGACAATATGCGGCGCCATTTTCGGCTGCTGGGCAATCACCGTGCAGTCCAGGTTCCCGACCTGATAGCCGGCCTTGTGGATCAGACCCAAGGCCTGGCGCAACAACTCCCGACTGTCTGCACCGCGATAGGCCGGATCGGTATCTGGAAAGTGCTGCCCAATGTCCCCCAAGGCCAGGGCCCCCAGCAGGGCATCGATAATGGCGTGCAACAACACGTCGCCATCGGAGTGAGCAATCAGGCGGTACTCGCATGGAATCCGCACGCCCCCCAAGGTGATGCCGTCCCCCGGGGCCAATTGATGGACATCAAAACCCTGACCAATCCGCATCATGTCACCTCTGACATCAAGGCCTGGGCCAGGGCCAGATCCCGGGGCCAGGTAATTTTCTGGTTGATGCCGTCGCCAACCACCGCTTGGGTCTCAACGCCCGCCTGGAGTAAATACGCGGCCTCGTCGGTTAAGCCCTGGGGCCCCTGCTCTAAGGCTTTGATCATCTGGGCCAGTTCAGCCCCCTGGGGGGTCAGGACGCGATGGATGCCATCCCGATCCAGGGTCTGGCCCTGATGATCACGTAGCGTATCCGCCACCGGTGCCACCAGATAGGCCGCAGACTGGGTCAACGCCTGTAACAACGCATCAATGTCAGCGCGGGGCAACAGGGGTCGCGCGGCATCGTGCACCAATACCCGATCGGTGTCCGCCGCGCCACGATGAGTCAAGGCCAGACAGCCCGCCAGAACCGAGTCGCGACGGGTATCGCCACCGGTGCAAGATTGAATGCGTGAATCCGACGGCAGGTCGTCCGGGGCTGACTGCCCCCGGGGCAAGACCACCTGGACACCCAACAGATCCGGATGAGACAGAAAACGATTCAGGGTATGGGTCAGCACCGAAATGCCGTCGATGCATAGAAACTGCTTGGGCTGATCGCCACCGAAGCGTTGGGAGGAGCCCGCAGCCGGGACGACCAACCAGAACTTCATGGGGCCACCCGAATGTAGGTCTCATTGGCTTTCTTGGCGCCCAATCTGAGTCGCGCGGCCTCTTCCAGGCCAGCGTCCGTGGACAGGGCCGCGACCTCTTCGCGCAACTCGGTGTTGAGTCGACGCAATTCGTCGATAACCTCGGCTTGGGCCTGGATCTGGCGGCGCAGTTCGGACTGTTCCAACAGCCCGCCCTGTCCCATCCAGAGTTTGTATTGCAACAGTCCAAAGACCCCAAGCAATACCACCCAGACCCAGGTTCTCAAGGCTTACTGGCCTTTGATTTCCGCGCGGCCGCGGTAGATGGCGTCGCTGTCCAGTTGCTCGGCGATGCGCAACAAGCGGTTGTACTTGGCCACTCGATCACTGCGGCTGGCGCTACCGGTTTTGATTTGACCGGCGGCGGTGCCGACCGCCAAGTCGGCAATGGTGGTGTCTTCGGTCTCGCCGCTGCGGTGACTGATGACCGCGGTGAAGCCCGCCTGTTTCGCCATCGCGATGGCATCCAAGGTTTCTGACAACGAGCCGATCTGGTTGAATTTAATCAGGATGGAGTTGCCAACGTTTTCTTTGATGCCCCGGTCCAGGATCTTGGTGTTGGTCACGAACAAATCGTCGCCGACCAGTTGCACCCGGTCGCCCAAACGCTCGGTCAGGATCTTCCAACCGTCCCAGTCACTCTCGTCCATGCCGTCTTCAATAGAGACGATCGGGAAACGATCAGACAGCCCTGCCAGGTACTCGGTGAAGCCTGCGGCATCGAATACTTGTCCTTCGCCGGCCAAGTCGTACTGACCGTTCTTGTAGAATTCACTGGAGGCACAGTCCAAGGCTAGGGTCACGTTCTCGCCCAAGGTATAGCCCGCGTTTGCCACAGCCTCCGCAATCACTTCTAGCGCTTGCTCGTTCGAGGTCAGGTTCGGCGCAAAGCCACCCTCGTCGCCCACGGCGGTATTCAAACCCAAGCCATTCAGGACTTTTTTCAGGGCATGGAAAATTTCGGTACCACAGCGCAGCGCGTCGGAGAATTGGTCAAAGCCCACGGGTTGAACCATAAACTCCTGGATATCCACGTTGTTGTCCGCGTGTTCGCCGCCGTTGATGATGTTCATCATCGGCACCGGCATTGAGAACTGGCCGGGCGTACCGTTTAACTCAGCGATGTGGGCGTACAAAGGCAAGTTTTTGCTTTCAGCAGCCGCTTTGGCCACCGCCAAGGACACCGCTAGGATCGCGTTGGCACCAAATTTTTCTTTGTTCTCGGTGCCATCCAACTGAATCATGATCTGATCAATAGCGCGCTGATCCGTCGCATCTTTACCCATCAGGGCTTGTGCGATGGGTCCATTAATCGCCGCCACTGCGTTCAGCGTACCCTTGCCCAGGTAGCGTGATGAATCGCCATCGCGCAGCTCCAGCGCCTCGCGCGAGCCAGTGGACGCGCCGCTGGGTGCCGCCGCGGTTCCAAAACTGCCGTCCTCGAGGCGAACATCGGCCTCGACGGTTGGGTTGCCCCGAGAGTCCAAAATTTCACGGGCGACAATGGAAACGATACTGCTCATTAAAACTTCCTTTACTTGATATCTAATTCGGGGAGCGATTTGGCCAGGGCGTCAAAGGCTTGCATCTGGGCCAGGAATGGCTCGAGTTGGTCCAACGGCAAGGCACAGGGACCGTCGCATTTGGCGTTGTCGGGGTCGGGGTGACTTTCCAGAAATAATCCGGCAATGCCCTGACTCATGCCCGCACGACCTAATTCCAGCACTTGCTGGCGACGGCCATCCGCGCTGTCACTGCGTCCACCGGGGCGCTGCAGTGCGTGGGTCACGTCAAAGATCACCGGATAACCGAACTGCTTCATCTCGCCAAAGGCCAGGGTATCCACCACCAGGTTGTTGTAGCCAAACATGGTGCCGCGTTCGCACAGCATCAGCCGATCGTTTCCGGCCTCGTTGCACTTGTTCAAAATGTGGCGCATTTCGTGCGGCGCCAAAAATTGGGCTTTTTTGATGTTAATGATGGCGCCGGTTTCCGCCATGGCCTGGACCAAATCGG
Source organism: uncultured Litorivicinus sp. (assembly GCA_938091715.1). Taxonomy (GTDB): domain Bacteria; phylum Pseudomonadota; class Gammaproteobacteria; order Pseudomonadales; family Litorivicinaceae; genus Litorivicinus. Next base: position 8,185 of record CALKMT010000182.1, on the reverse strand, counting down.
TTTGCCGGGACAAAAACGCGGGCAATTGAATCACGTCGGCCACTTCGGCTGCCGCTTGGCACTGCTCGGGTTCGTGCACGTCGGTGATGATCGGGACGCCAAAGCCCTCTTTGATGCGCGCCAGGATTTCCAAACCCTGGGCCAGGCCCGGGCCGCGAAAGCTGCCCAAACTGGAACGGTTGGCCTTGTCAAAGCTGGCCTTGAACACCCACGGAATGCCCAATTTGTCGGTCACATCCTGATAGGCGGCGGCGACTTCCATGGCCAGGCCTTCGGATTCCAATACGTTCATGCCGCCAAACAGCACAAAGGGCTGGTCGTTAGCGCATTGAATGGGACCAATCTCGATGGTTTTCATTCGCCTTCCTGGTGCTCGATGGCGGCCTTAACAAAGGCTGCAAACAAGGGGTGGCCCTGACGGGGATTCGAGGTGAACTCGGGGTGGAACTGCACGCCGACAAACCACGGATGGTCCGGGACCTCGATGCACTCGACCAAGTTACCGTCCAAGGACGTACCGGACAGGATCAAGCCGGCTTCGGCCAAGCGCTTGCGGTAGCCGTTGTTAAACTCCCAACGGTGACGGTGACGCTCGCGGATCACATCCTGCGCATAGGCCGCATGAATCTGTGTACCCGGGTTCAAGGCGCAGTCTTGGCCGCCTAAGCGCATCGTGCCGCCCAGATCATCATCCGCCGTGCGAACCTCTAGTTCGCCCTCGTCGTTGGTCCACTCGGTGATCAGTGCAATCACCGGATGCTCAGCGTGCTCGCTAAATTCGGTGCTGTTGGCGTCCTGCAGACCGGCCACATGGCGTGCGTACTCGATCACCGCAACCTGCATGCCCAAACAAATGCCCAAATACGGAATCTTGTTCTCGCGGGCATACTTGACGGTGGCAATCTTGCCCTCGACGCCCCGCTCGCCAAACCCACCGGGCACCAAAATCGCATCGACACCGGTCAGCATATCCGTGCCTTTGCGCTCGATATCCTCGGAGTCGATGTACTTCAATTTGACCCGGGCTCGGTTGTGAATGCCCGCGTGCACCATGGATTCGATCAGGCTTTTGTAGGCCTCCAGCAGATCCATGTACTTGCCCACCATCGCCACGGTCACGGTGCGCTGGGGATTAACGTGCGCATCCACGACCCGGATCCACTGGGTCAGGTCTGCCTCTTGGGTCTGGAGCTGCATTTTCTCGACAACGTACTTGTCCAGGCCTTCGGCGTGCAGCATGCCGGGAATTTTGTAGATGCTGTCGGCGTCCTGCAGGCTGATCACCGCGCGCTCTTCGACGTTGGTGAACAGGGCAATTTTACGCCGGCTGGACAGGTCGACCTCATGATCGCTGCGACAGACCAACATATCGGGCTGCAGGCCAATTGAGCGCAGTTCTTTGACCGAGTGCTGGGTTGGCTTGGTCTTGGTTTCACCCGCCGTTGCGATATAGGGCACCAGGGTCAAATGCATCAGCATGGCCCGTTGGGTACCCATTTCCTGACGCAGCTGACGGACGCTTTCCAAAAACGGCAAGGACTCAATGTCGCCCACGGTGCCGCCGACTTCCACGATGGCCACGTCAAAGCCCTCACCGCCCTCTAGGACTCGCTCTTTGATGGCGTCGGTGATGTGCGGAATGACCTGAACGGTGGCGCCCAAGTAATCGCCGCGGCGCTCTTTGCGCAGCACGTCCTGATAGATCCGGCCGGTGGTGAAGTTATTCGATTGGCGCGCCTGCATGGACACAAAACGCTCGTAGTGCCCTAAATCCAGATCCGTCTCGGCGCCATCATCCGTGACATACACCTCACCATGCTGAAAGGGACTCATGGTGCCGGGATCTACGTTGATGTAAGGATCAAGTTTGAGAATCGTAACGCTAAGACCACGGGCCTCTAGCAAGGCTCCCAATGATGCCGCGGCAATGCCTTTGCCGAGTGAAGACACCACACCACCGGTTACGAAAATATATCGGGTCACACCGCCCCTCCTGGGTAAAAATGATCCGGTACTGATGACCGGTTGGACGGGCGGATAGGTTAGTCGTTTAGCTCGACATACTCCAGCGAAATCTGCCCATATTCGTCGACGTTGGGTCGCCACCAACGGATTCGGCTCGCCTGGTCACCGTGCCGCCAAACCCAGGGTCGATGCCAGGGTGGCACGCCCAGTCGATGCAGGGCTTTGGCCTCGCCTGACCCCAGTGGCCGCCAGGCTGCATGTGGCGCAGGCGCAGTCCAAACTGCGGGCTCCAGCAACACCCGTCCTTGATAAGCCCGCAGCGCATAGGTGCGGTCCCCCACTGGCCACTGGATACTGGGTTGGCGGTCCGATTTAGCCGGTAATTGTGCGGCCAGGGACTGTAGGCGACGCTGCGGGGGTGCCGGTAACCGCGCTCGACGCCAAACCCAGGCCGCCAGTGCCCGGGCCTGTTGATCGGCCGCAAGCTCGCTGTCCACGACAAAATCATCCGCTGGCAACGCTTGCACCAACACGCGCTCGACCCGATCAAACAGCGCACCGATTCTGGCCAATGTCTCGACTTCGCTGGCCACCCGGGGATCGCTGATCAGTTCGCGCACCGCGACTCGACGGTACTGAGTATCTTGGTTGGCCGGATCCTGAAGTGCCAGAGGATCGCTGACCGGCGGGCAATCCAACAACGGACGAATCAGATGACCCAAGGCCAACCGGCGGACCTTGGGCATGCCCCGGGGTGGACGTCCGGCACTTGAGCGCATCCAGCGAGTTTCGATCTGATCCTGCCGATGATGGCCCAGCAACAGGGCGTCGCCGTCCTGGAGCAACTCAGAAAACCAGGCATAGCGCGCCTGACGCGCCCCGGCCTCAGAACGAGTCGGAGCCGGATCTGTGGCCGTGACAAAGGGAATGCCTAGTTGGCTAGCCTGCTCAGCCGCCTGGGCCTGCCAGTCATCCGACACCGGCCCCCAGGCATGGTTAAAATGAGACAAGATTATCCGGGTTGGGGCCACCTGGTGGGCCAGCCGCAGCAGGCGGCGCGAGTCTGCCCCGCCCGAATAGGCAATAAAAAGGCGACCCGGGATCCCCCGAATCGCCTGTTCGACCTGACTCAGCTCAGCGTTAGCTGATTGCGCCATAACTCATCAGGCGATGGTAGCGCTGCTCTAGCAACTGATCCGCTGACAAGGCCTGCAAGCGCTCGATCTGCCCCAGGATGCCGGTCTTGACGCTGGCGAACATCTGCTCGGGATTGCGGTGCGCACCCCCCAAAGGTTCAGCCAGGATCTCGTCGACCAGGCCCAAGCTGTGCAGGCGCTGGGCGGTAATGCCCATGGCCTCCGCGGCATCACTGGCACGCTCGGCGGTTTTCCACAAAATCGAAGCACAGCCCTCGGGACTGATCACCGAATAGGTCGAGTACTGCAGCATGTACAGGTAATCACATACGCCGATCGCCAGGGCACCCCCCGATCCGCCCTCACCGGTCACGGTGGAGATCACCGGGACTTTGAGCCGTGACATCATGGCGATGCTGGCGGCAATGGCTTCGGATTGACCCCGTTCCTCGGCATCAATACCGGGATAGGCGCCCGGGGTATCGATAAAGGTCAGAACCGGCATGTTAAAGCGCTCGGCCATCTGCATCAGGCGCTGGGCCTTGCGATAGCCCTCGGGGCGCGGCATGCCAAAATTGCGGCGGACTTTTTCTTTTACGTCGCGCCCTTTTTGGTGGCCCACGACCATGACCGGCTTGTCATCAATGCGGCCAATCCCGCCGACCAATGCCGCATCGTCCGCAAAGGCACGATCGCCGTGCAGCTCGTCAAATTCCCCTAGGATCCCGTGGATATAATCCAAGGCATAGGGACGTTGCGGATGGCGCGCCATTTGCGCGGTCTGCCACGGGGATAAGTCCGCGAAAATGCGCGCGATCAACGCGTTCCGTTTGGCTTCAAGGTTGGCCACCTCGTCGCCGATGTTCAGGTCACTCTGCTGGCCCACATTCGACAGCTCGTCGATCTTTGCCTGTAACTCGGCGATCGGCTGTTCGAAATCCAATACATCCAAACTCAATGGGCTCGCTCCTCTTTACACAGTCGCACTCGCTTGTCGCCAAACAATTCCGCAAGTTTCAACATTAATTCGTCTGTCGGGTGGACATCCCAGCCCGGTCCTAGTTTCACAATGCCTGATGCGCTGCGCCCGGCAATCCGGAACTGCACCGGACACCCACCGCCGCGATGGGGTGACAAAATAGGCTGCAGGCGTTTTTTCAAATCCGCCGGCAACTGATCACCGTCCACCCGAACCTCTAGGGCATCCGCAAAGGCCTTGCGCGCTTCTGTCAGGGTCAGCAGTTTATCGCATTGCATCTTGTTCGTCTGATTTCGTTCATCAAAACTGACCCGGCCCTCGCAGATGACCAGGGTATCGGCGACCAGTTTGTCGCGCACCCGTTCGTGCACATCCCCAGTCACCACGACCTCAAATCGAGCGCTGCGATCGTCCAGGGTTAGAATCGATAGCGGCCGGTTGCTGCGATCACGCAGGGTTCGAACCGCGATAATCAGTCCCCCCGTGCGCGGCCGAGAGTCACGATTCGGCCGCAGTCGCCCGATCGGGGTCACGTTAAAGGCCGTCAGTTCGTCGCGATGGGCCTCGATCGGGTGCCCGGTCAGATACAGACCCAGGGTTTCTTTTTCAAAGCCCAATCGCTCGCGCTCGTTCCAGGCCCGGGTCCCGCGACAGTCAACGTAGGGATCGGCTTGGGGCTGGTCGGGCATGTCCATCCCCAGGCCAAACAGATCGTCCATGCCTGCGGCCTGCGAACGACGGGCTTGGTTGGCTGCCCCCATGGCGTTTTCCAAACCGCCCCACAGCAAGTGCCGGGGCTCGCCCAGGCCGTCAAAGGCACCGGCCTTGATCAAGGCTTCGATCGCTCGCTTGTTAACACGGCTGCCATCGACCCGGCGACAGAAATCAAACAGATCGGTAAACGGCCCGTGTTCCCGGGCCTCGAGAATGGCCGAGATCGGCCCCTCGCCCAATCCCCGCAGGGCACCCAAGCCGTACACCACCGCACCCTCGGCGTTAACCGTGAATTTCAGACCGCCTTGGTTCACATCCGGCGGATTGACCGCCAAGCCCATGTGTCGGGCCTCTTCGATCAACGGCACCACCTTGTCCACATCGCCCATGTCCGCGGACATGACCGCCGCCATAAAGGCCCCGGGGTGATGTTTTTTCAGCCAGGCGGTTTGATAGGACACCAGGGCATAGGCGGCCGAATGTGATTTGTTAAAACCGTACCCAGCGAACTTTTCCATCAGGTCAAAGATGGAGCCGGCCAAGGCAGGATCGACGCCGCGCTGGCCCGACCCTTCCATAAACATGACCCGCTGTTTTTGCATTTCCTCGGGCTTTTTCTTGCCCATTGCCCGGCGCAGTAGGTCCGCCGCTCCAAGGCTGTACTGAGCCAGCACCTGGGCGATCTGCATGACCTGCTCTTGGTACAGGATCACGCCGTTGGTGTCCTTGAGGATCGGCTCTAGATCAGGGTGCGGATACACCACGGGCTCACGGCCGTGTTTACGGTTGATGTAGTCATCCACCATCCCGGATTCCAGCGGGCCTGGGCGATACAGAGCCACCAGAGCAACGATGTCGGCAAAACTGTTGGGCTGTAGACGGCGGATCAAGTCCTTCATGCCGCGGCTTTCGAGCTGGAAGACCGCGGTGGTCTCGGCACGCTGGAGCATCTTGAAGGTCGGCGCGTCATCCAATGGCAAGGACTCGATGTCCGGCACCTCGACGCCGGGCTGGCCCTTGATGATGTCCAACGCCCAATCAATGATGGTCAGGGTCCGCAGGCCCAAAAAGTCGAACTTGACCAAGCCCGCGGATTCCACGTCGTCCTTGTCAAATTGAGTCACCGGCGAGTCTTCGCCCTCGGGCTGATAGACCGGCACGAAATCGGTCAGCTTGCTGGGCGCAATCACCACGCCGCCTGCGTGCTTTCCGACCCCACGCACGACACCTTCAAGCTGCCGAGACATGGCCATCACCTCGGCCGCTTCTTCGTCCATGGCGATCAGCTCATTCAGACCCGGCTCGGCCTCAAGGGCCTTTTCCAGGGTCATGCCGACCTCGAAGGGGATCAGTTTGGACAGCTTGTCCCCCACCGCGTAGGGCTTGCCCTGGGCACGGGCGACGTCGCGCACGACCGCCTTGGCCGCCATCGAACCATAGGTGATGATCTGGGACACGGCGTTGCGTCCATAACGCTGGGCCACGTAGTCAATCACCCGGTCGCGACCGACCATGCAAAAGTCCACGTCAAAGTCCGGCATCGAGACCCGTTCGGGGTTCAAAAATCGCTCGAACAGCAAGTCGTATTCGATCGGATCCAAATCGGTGATGCGCAACGCCCAAGCCACCGCACTGCCAGCACCCGAACCCCGGCCTGGGCCGACGGGCACGCCGTTGTTTTTGGCCCAGTTGATAAAGTCCATCACGATCAGGAAGTAACCCGGGAAGCCCATTTGCAGGATTACATCGACTTCAAAATCCAAGCGCGTGCGGTACTCGGTCTGCATGGCGGCCCGAGCCTCGGGCTCCTCGGGCAAGATTTTTTCCAGGCGCTTGTCCAGCCCCTCGTGGGACAGCTCGCGGAAGAACTGTTCCATAGTTTTGCCTTCCGGGATTGGAAACTCCGGCAGGAAATACGTCCCTAGCTGAGGCTGAAAACTGATCCGCTTGGCAATCGCCAGAGTGTTTTCAATGGCATCGGGAATGTCGGCGAACAGTTCGGTCATTTCCGCTGCGGACTTTAGGTATTGCTGGTCGGTGAACTGACGCACCCGACGGCTGTCGTCCAGGGTGAAGCTGGAGGCGATACAGACCCGGGTTTCATGGGCCTCAAAGGCGTCTTGGTCCGGGAAGCGCACATCGTTAGTCGCAACGACGGGTATGCCCATGCGGTCCGCCAGCGCCAGGGTGCGATGCAACACCGTTTCCTCGCTGTTGCGACCACAGCGGGAGATTTCTAAATACAGGCGCTGGGGAAACCAGCTCGACAGTTGACTGGCCAGCCCTTCCGCGTCGCTCTCGTCGTTCTTTAATAACGCCTGACCGACCGCCCCGTGCAGCCCCCCAGACAGCGCAATCAGGCCTTCGGTTCCAGACTCAAAATGCTGTGTTTTGATCAAGGCTCGGCCGTTTTTCTGCTCGTTCAAGAACCCCTCGGTCAACCACTCGGATAACTTTAGATAGCCCGCTTGGTTTTGCACCAACAGGGTCAACGGCATCGCCGATTCGTGGTCCCGGCCCCACCAAACATCCGCGCCAATAATGGGCTGGACGCCCTGGTTCAGACAGCCGCGATAGAACTTGACCATGGCAAACAGGTTGGACTGGTCGGTCAGGGCCACCGCTGGCATCCCGCGCTCGAGCACCTGGCCGGGCAACTTTTTCACCCGACACAGACCGTCACTTAAGGAATAGTCAGAGTGAACACGCAGATGGACAAAACTCATAGGGCCTCAGAACAGCGAATGCTGGGCAACAGGTTTAAAACTTTTTCGATGTTCCGGCGTCGGGCCCAATTCGCGCAACCGCTGCAGATGCAGCGCGGTTGGGTAACCTTTGTGCTGGTCGAATCCGTACTCGGGGTAGCGATCATGATACTGCAAACACCAACGGTCGCGCTCAACTTTGGCCAAAATAGACGCCGCCGAGATCGAGGCCTTTAGACGGTCCCCCTTGATGATGGCCTGGCCGGGAACCGACAACCCAGAAGGCACCTTGTTGCCGTCGATCAAGGCCAGCTCGGGGGGATGACTCAAACCTGCCACGGCCCGGCGCATGCCCTCAAAGGTCGCCTGCAAAATATTCAAAGCATCGACTTCGGCGGCGCTTAGCGAGACCACACAGAACGACTCGGCCTGGGATCGAATCACTGGGTACAACGCCTCCCGGCGCGCCTGCGACAGGGCTTTGGAGTCCGCCAAACCCTCGATCCGGCGCTCTGGATTCAAGATCACCGCCGCCACTACCACCGGGCCGACCAGCGGGCCGCGGCCCACCTCATCAACCCCAGCGATCATTGACGGTGCAACACCGAGGCAATGGCATTGGCGGCTTTTTCCGGGGCATTTCGGCGCAGGTTCTCATGGATCCGCTGAAACTGCGCCAGGGCCTC
>CALKMT010000181.1 GCA_938091715.1 uncultured Litorivicinus sp. | reverse complement strand
CGCATCATGCCGCCACCTTGCAGGCCACTCGCAGCACCGAAGAGCGTGAACGGGGATTGGCTTTCACTTCCGCGGCACTCGGCTTGATCGCCTTGCCGGTCGGCTTAAGGACAGGCGCCGGCTGAGGCAACAGGCCCAACGGATCCCCAGGGGGATTGGCTTGGTCACGAATGAATCGTTTGATGCGCCGGTCTTCCAGACTGTGAAAACTGATCACCGCCATCAGGCCGCCCGGCTTGAGCGCCTCGACAATCTGGGGCAACACCTGATCGATCTGGGCCAGCTCTTGGTTGATGTGAATTCGAATCGCCTGGAACGACTGAGTCGCCGGATGCCGCCCCGGCTCCCACTTGGGATGAGCAGTCTTGATAATGTCCGCCAATTGCAGCGTCGTGGTAATCGGCGCCTCTGCTCGGGCATTCAAAATTGCCGTGGCAATTTTGCTGGCGAACTTTTCGTCGCCAAACTCACGCAGCACCCGAGCCAAATCTGGATGACGCACATCGGCCAACCACTCGGCAGCGGTGGGCCCCACCTCGGGATTCATGCGCATATCCAGCGGGCCGTCCTGTTGAAAGCTAAAACCCCGCTCGGCCTGATCCAACTGCGGCGAAGACACCCCAAGATCGGCCATGACCCCATCAACGCCCCCCACCAAGCTGCGTAGCGCCAACACTTCGGTTAGGCCGGCAAAATCTGAGGCGACCGCTTCAAACCGCGAGTCATCAGAGAAACGCTCGGTGCAATGTGCGATGGCCTCAGGATCGCGATCCAAGCCAATCACCCGAGCACCCGGACCCAGTGAGGCCAACAATTGAGCGGTGTGGCCGCCGCGGCCTAACGTGCAGTCAATATAGGTGCCGTCCACCGGGCCGAGAACGGCCTGAACGGTCTCGTTCAACAGCACAGTGACGTGAGCGCTCACAGACGGAGATCCTCCAGCCCGGCAACGTCATCCTCATCGTCAGCCAGATAGGCCTCGCTCTTGGCCTGCCAAACCGACTCAGACCAAATTTCGAATCGGTGGCCCTGACCCATCAGCACCACCCGCTTTTCCAGGTGGCCGTGCTCCCGGTGCAGCGCGGGGATCAACAAACGGCCCGCGGAATCCAACTCAAGATCGGTGGCATGGCCGATCAGCATGTGCTGCAGCCGTCGTGCGGTTTTGGAGTGATTGGGTAGAGCATTGACCTGAGACTCGACGGACTGCCAGTCCGGTTCAGGGTAAACCAATAGGCAACGTTCACGGTGGTCGACCGTCAACACCATTTTCTGGGCGCACCGATCCTGGATCTCGTCGCGATAACGCGTCGGGATCGCAAGACGCCCTTTGGCGTCCAAATTGATCGGTGTAATTCCTCTAAACATGGCGCTGGTTGGCTTTGCGGGTCCGATGACTCACAAAACCACACTTTTTCCCCTAATTTCCCACCGCTGAAGTGTATGGATAGGACTAGGGCATAGCAACCGGGGCAACACCCTGCCATGCAATGGAAAATTATATATTTATCAGTTGTTTGCGGGGCTGTATAAATATACAGCAGTCAGGAAATTCGACGATCAAAAACCAAAAATCAATAACTTACATTGCACTTCCGAAGTGATTTCTGGCAAAAAATTATTTTTCTGCTGTTCGACGTGGGATTCGGTGGGGAAAAATGAAGACGACCGGTAAGCCGGGTTCTGTCGTGGACAATCATTCATCTAGATGCGCTGTCGCCAACGCATTCAAGCGACCTACCCGAATCCAGCGCGAGCCACGCCTGTAGGATTCCTATTTGGTCTTGCTCCTGATGGGGTTTACCCTGCCACCCACTGTTACCAGGGGCGCGGTGCGCTCTTACCGCACCATTTCACCCTTACCCGAAGGCGGTATATTTTCTGCGGCACTTTCCGTGGGCTCACGCCCCCCAGGCGTTACCTGGCATCTTGCTCTGTGGAGCCCGGACTTTCCTCTCGCCAATAAAGGCCAGCGATTGCCTGGTCGTCTTCGGCGCGGATGATCGGTCAGTCAGCCCCTTTATTCAAGGCCTCGATGCGATCAAACAGCTCGCGGCGGGAGGTGCCAATGATTTCAGCGGCCACTTTGGCGGCCTTGGACGGCGGTAATGCCTGGGCGAGTGCCCGCAAGACACGATCCTGATCAATATCCGAGCCCGTCCGCTGCCCGGCCTCAACTACCACCGCGTACTCTCCCTTGGCATGGTCACCCGAGGACGCATACCACTCCTGGGCCTGGTCCAACTGCCCCCGCCAAACCTGTTCGTGCAGTTTGGTCATCTCCCGGCACAACGCGACCCGGCGCTGACCGCCACACTGGGCCAGCAAGTCCTTGATCAGCAGCGGGATTCGGTTTGCAGATTCGTACAGCACCATCGCCCCACCCGAGCGCTCGCCCCGTTCTAATCGATCACCACGGCCCGAGCCCTTGTGCGGCAAAAAGCCGAGAAACTGCAAATGATCCATGGCAAAGCCCGATACCACCGTCGCCGCCAACAGCGCCGATGCCCCGGGAATTGGGATAACCGGCACGCCTTGACGGATTGCCTCGTTAACCAACGGAAGACCTGGATCGGATAGCAACGGCGTCCCGGCGTCACTGACCAGCGCCAAGGGCACTTCCCGCGCCTGCTCCACCAATCCTGGGGCCAAACGTTCTTCGTTGTGCTGGTGAACGGCAATCACTCGAGGATTGAGACCGTAGGACGACAGCAACTGCCGTGCCCGGCGGGTATCCTCGGCCATGACGATTTCGACCGAGGACAACACCCGAAGGGCCCGTAATGTCAGGTCACCTAGGTTGCCGATCGGGGTCGAGACCAAGTAGATTGCGGGATCAATTGGTCCGCGCGCCACTAAACGCTCTGGGATATGCATTAAATGAACTCTCCATCTGCCCCAACGGCTCGTCAATTCTTAATCGCCGGCATCCTAGCAGGCTTGTTGGCCGGTTGCGCGATCCCACCCAGCGCACCGATCAATGAAGCCGAACTCGCACTGACCAATGCAATCGCTGCACTCGAAACCCAAACGCCTGACCAACAAGCCGCCCAGGTGATTCGTCTGATCCAGCAACTCAACTCCTTGGGGCGCCCGGCCGAGGCCTTAAACCTGGCTCAGCGTTACCCCGTTGGGCCAGAACAGATTGAGCACTACCCCAGCTACGGTCTGGCGCTGGCACAGACTCACATCGCCCTTGGGAACGATCAAAACGCCGACAAAGTCCTGACCGAGGCCCTAAATAACCCCACCGCCTTTATGGGTCTGGCTGATGAGATCCAACTGATCAGCGCCCGAGTCCCCGTGCTAGATCGACTCGGCCTGGCCCTGCGGGCTTTTGAAGATCTGGTATACCTGAGCATCCTGCAGCCGGCCGAGCAAACCTCGGCGATCCGAGACGCCCTGTGGCAACGTGCCCAGAATCTGACCGGCCAGACCACCCGGGACCCGAGCTCTGAAGCCGCCGGCTGGCTGGCCCTGGCCGCCGTACCCCAGTCCGACAACCCCAGCGCTGCCGCCCTGGCCTGGTTTCGTGCCTGGCCCGATCACCCGGCCCTGGAATCCCTACCCCCCGAGGTCGCCGGCCTGTTAAATCTGGAATGGCCAGCGCCCTCTCGGATTGGCTTAATCTTGCCCCTGTCAGGTGAGCTGACCGCAGTCGGTGAGTCGGTGCTGGACGGTGTAATGAATCAGCGCCTGGCCAGTTCCGGGCCCACTTTGGTGGTGGCAGACGGCGCGCAAGGATTGACCCAGGCCCTGACAGAGTTGCGCACCCAGCAGGTCGATTTGATTTTGGGCCCATTGCCAAAAGCCGACGTTCAAGCCCTCCTGGCGCTGAATCCACAAGAGGCGGTCCTGGCATTAAACTACAGCGACCTGGACCTGACCGATGCCCGTGCACCTCGTGCCCTGATGGGCTTGTCCCCCGAGGACTCGGCGCGAGACGCGGCGGGACTGTTGGCCGGGACCAGCGACAAACGCCCGCTGGTCTTGGTGCCAGGGGACACACTGGGCGAGCGAATTGCCGCAGCTTTTGCCCAACACTGGCCAGACAACGAATCTCGCGCGCCGATTATTCAGCGCTATTTAAACGATGACCAACGGCAAATTGTCAGCAACGCCCTAGGGATTGAGGGCAGTCAGGCCCGCCACAAACGCCTGGCTCAAGCCCTGGGACTGGAGCTGGAATTTACCCCCCGGCGCCGTCAGGACGTGGGCGCGGTGTACATATACGGCGATTCAATCACCGCGGCCCAGCTGAAACCCTTATTGGCGTTTTATTACGCAGGGGACTTGCCGGTCTGGCTAGCCGATTCAGCCCTGGATCAAAATTTGGATTTGGTCCAACAAGATTTGATTGGCGCCAACATCGTCGCCATGCCCTGGCAGACCGACGGCGCGCTGGAATCCAATGTGCTGTATGAACTGGGCGCTGACGCCTGGATGCTAGCCAGCGCTTTAGCCAACCCCGATCAACTGGCCATTATGGGACGCACCGGCGAGTGGTTCCGCGACGGGCAAACGCTGCGTCGCAACCTGGTTCCCGTTCAGCTGACACAGCGTGGTTTTGTGGTGCTGCCGCGCCCCGAGCCCGCACCCGAGCAACCCCTCGCAGCAGACGACGAGTCGTCAATCGAGCCCAGCCAGGACAACGAGAGTGAACTCGGGGCACAAGGCTGAGCATTGGCTGCACGCCCAGCTTGAGTCTCGAAGCGTCCCGGTACTGGCCCGAAACTATCGATGCCGGCGTGGCGAGATCGACCTAATTCTGAAGCACCAAGGCATCTTGATCTTCGTCGAGGTGCGTTGCCGAACAAGCACGGACCGAGCCAAACACAGCGTCACTCTTCACAAACAGCGCCGGCTGATGCACGCAGCCCGGCACTATTTGGCCTTTCACCCCTGGGACGGGCCCTGTCGCTTTGACGTGGCGGCGTTGAAACAAACTGAGCAGAGTTTTCGCTGTGAATGGATTCAAGACGCCTTTACCATGGACGCATGCTAGATCAAATCCATAGTCGCACCAGCGCACTGTCCGCAGGCTTAACTCAGTTGCACGAAGCGTGCGGGCCCAGCTTGGCGCAAATCAGCGCTCGGCTGACCCAAACCCTGTTGACCGAGGGTCGTATCTTGACCTGTGGAGTGGGGCAGCAAAGCGCTCTGGCGCAAATGTTTGCCAGCCAGCTAAACCACAAGCTAGGCCGGGAGCGCCCCGCCCTACCCGCTTACTGCTTGAACACCGATGCGGTCTTGATGTCCTCGATCGCGTCCTCAAGTTCGGGCTCTGAAATTTATGCCCATCAATTGCGTGCTCACGCCCAGCCCCAGGATTTGTTGGTAATCCTGTGCGCCACCGGTTCGGAATCGGCGTGCTTAAAGGCTTTGTCCGCCGCCCATGACCGAGAAATCGGATGCATCGTGATCAGTGACGAAGACGGCGGACAATTAAGCGCCCTGATCAATCATGAAGATCAAGAACTACGGTTACCGGCCCGAGATGCCGGCGAACTGTTGCCCTTACAACTGGTCTGTATCACTCTGTTATCAGAACTGATCGAACATCAACTATTTGGATAAGCCATGAAATTACTCACCCCACTGGTTCTGTCACTCACCCTTGGCGTCTCAGGCTGCGCAACCGTTGTATCTGCCGTGGTTGACGAGCCGATCAAGCCCAACATTGGCAGCCGCACCTTTGGCGGCTACGTCAGCGATCAGCTGATCGAAGAGATCTCCGCGGTCAACCTGAAAAAGACCAACGAGACCCTGAAGACCTCACACATCAATGTGACGGTATTTAACGGCACAGCGCTGTTAACAGGCCAAGTCCCCGACCAGACCAGCCAAAGCCAAGCCCAGCAAGTGGTCAGCGAAGTTCGCGGTGTGAAAAAAGTAGAAAATGCTTTGACCGTGGCCGGCGCCACCAGCTTTGGGGTTCGCGCCAACGATGCGTACCTGACCGCCGCGGTGAACACGGCGCTGGCCAAGGATTTAGGATTCCAACTGGCCAATCGCACCAAGGTAACGACCGAAGACGGCACGCTTTATCTGATGGGGTTTTTGACTAACACCGAGATTGAACAAGTGACCGCCACCGCACAATCGGTGGGTGGGGTAGAGCGAATCGTTGCGTTGTTTGAACGGATCGATTAACGAACGACTCGCAGTCCCGGACCGCGCTTCGGCGGTTCGGGCTCCGGAGGCTCTTCGGCCTCCGACCCATCCGCAGGCGGCCCGCCAGGCTCGGTCAAGAATTGCATGCCCTCGCCCGTCTCTTTGGTGAAGATACCCTTGACCGCCGCCATGGGCAGCCACACTTGCTGTGGCTTTCCAGCGAACCGGGCACTGAAGCTAACATCAGTGTTGGTCATACTCAGGTCGCGAACGGCACTGGGCGAAACACTCAAAATCAACATCCCCTCGTGTCCATACCCCGACGGAACCTGAACGCCAGGGGCGGTCTCGTCGATCATCAGGTGTGGCGTCACGTCGTTGTCCAACATCCAGTCGTACAACGCGCGTAACAAATAGGGACGCGAGGACTGCATGGTTAGTTACGCATTTCCTGCTCTAGCTCTGACAAGCTAAGCTGAAAACCTTCACGGGCAAAAATACGCTCGCAATAATCACGGATCGCCACCGTACTCTTGGCCGGCAAATCCAGACCCAAAATGTCGGCGCGCCACAAGATCGGCGCGACCGCGCAATCCACCAGGCTAAAGTCATCGCTCATAAAGAACGGCTTTTCTTCAAAAATGCTGTTCGTAGCAATAACCGAATCTCGCAACGCTTTGCGCGCGGTGTCGACCCGCTTACCGGTTTGTTCTTTCGCGATAATCCGCGCCAGGGACGTCCATTCACGGTCAATTCGGGTGATCATCTGGCGGCTATTGGCACGTGCCACGGGATAGACCGGCAACAACGGAGGGTGCGGAAAACGCTCGTCCAAGTACTCCATCATTACGTTCGGTTCGAACAGGGACAGGTCCCGGTCAACCAGCGTCGGCAACTTGCCATAGGGGTTTAGCTCAAGCACTTCCTCGGGCACGTTTTCAGGGTCGCAATCGACCACATCCACGGTGACGCCCTTTTCATGCAACACGACGCGCACACGATGCGACAACAGATCACTGGGGTCTGAGAAAAAAGTCATTGAAGAACGTTTGGTGACCACAGTCATGGAAACTCCTTAGATAGAAAAACCCCCGACGGTCGAAACCGGCGGGGGCATCGGTGTTAGCGCGCGATATTAGTGGATATCTTTCCAGTACTCACGCTTGAGCAAGTACCCAATGATGCCGAATACAAACAGGAACAACAGAACGTAGATTCCGATGCGTTCTGCAGATACCCGACTGGGCTCAGCAACATACGCCATGTAATTGACCAGATCGTAAATAACCTGATCGTACTCTTCGGCGCTCAGCTGGCCTGTTCCTTCCACCACTTCAAGCACACCACACTGGTCGGCCAGAATCGGATTGCCCGTCAACGGATCGGTCTGAACTACGCCGTTTTCCTTGACCGGTGCATTGGTGCACACCAGGCGCTGCTCACCCTGCAAGGGCTGCAACACGTGCGGCATGCCGACCTTTTCAAAGACCAGGTTGTTCACGCCCAGGGGACGAGTCGGGTCGGTGTAAAAAGTCTTTAGGTAGGTGTAAACCCAGTCATTTCCACGCTTGCGGGTAATCAGGCTCAGATCCGGTGGCGGCGCACCAAACCATTCAGCCGCCGCATCCGACGGCATCGCAATGGTTTGCTGGTCACCAATCTTGTGATGAGCAGGCACCACATGCGCTTCCATCAGCTTGGCAGGGATCTCTAGATCCGTTGCCGTGCGCTCGTAACGCTGGAATTCCATGCTGTGACAGCCCAGACAATACTGATTGAAAGTCGACATACCTCGTTGCAACGAAGGCTTGTCCCGGGGATCCACATCAATGCTGTCTAGTGGAACGCCTGGGCCACCGGCTGCAAATGCCGAACCGGCCAGTGCACTCAGTGCAAATACAAATCCTTTGATCATCAGCCAGTCACCCTTTCTGGAACAGGTTTACATTTTTCCATCCGTGTATACCAAGGCATCAGGATGAAGTACGCGAAGTAAATGGCGGTGCAGGCCTGTGCCAACGCGGTGCGGCCGGGCGTTGAAGGCAATACACCCAGGACACCCAAAATCACAAACGACACACAGAACAGGATCAGTGCAATGCGCGAGTACCAGCCTTTGTAACGCATGGAACGCACAGGACTACGATCCAACCAAGGCAGCACGAACAACATGGCAATGGCCGCGCCCATGAACACCACGCCCCAGAACTTGGCGTCTAGGCCAAACATCGGGAAGGTGATCGCCCGCAAAATTGCGTAGAACGGCGTGAAGTACCAAACCGGGGCAATGTGATCCGGCGTCTTGAGCGGGTTAGCCGGCTCAAAGTTCGCATACTCAAGGAAGTAGCCACCCATCTCTGGGAAGAAGAACACCACCAAACTAAAGACAAACAGGAACACCGCCACACCGACAATATCCTTGACCGTGTAGTACGGATGGAAGGGGATACCGTCCTTGGGCTTGCCGTTTTCGTCTTTGTTTAATTTGATGTCGATGCCATCGGGATTGTTAGAACCCACTTCGTGCAATGCCAGGATGTGCAAGAACACAAGACCGGCAATCACAAACGGCAACGCAATCACGTGCAGGGCAAAGAAGCGGTTCAGGGTAATGCCCGAGATCAGGTAATCACCTCGAATCCACTGGGCTAGATCGGCGCCGACCACCGGAATTGCACCGAACAGTGAAACGATGACCTGAGCACCCCAGTATGACATTTGGCCCCAGGGCAGCAGATAGCCCATACAGGCTTCTGCCATCAGAGCCAAGTAAATCGCCATGCCAAACAGCCAGATCAATTCACGAGGCTTCTGGTAGCTGCCGTACATCAGACCACGCAACATGTGCAGGTAGATCACAACGAAAAACGCAGATGCGCCCGTCGAGTGCATGTAACGAATCAGCCAACCAAACTCGACATCACGCATGATGTACTCGACCGAGGCAAACGCACCCTCGGCGCTAGGCTCGTAGCTCATGGTCAGCCAAATGCCGGTGACGATCTGGTTAACCAACACCAACAAGGCCAGGGACCCAAAGAAATACCAAAAGTTGAAGTTCTTGGGCGCGTAGTACTTTCCAATGTGCTTGTCCCACGCATCGATGATGGGTAATCGTTGATCGATCCACCCCAATACACCGGTCGCGGTTGTCTCACGTCCTGCCATTACGCTGTCACCTCGTCTTCTCCAACGACAACAATGTTGTCGGTTTCATAGCGATGCGGGGGCACCACCATGTTCAGTGGAGCCGGTACTGCCTTGTAAACTCGGCCCGCCAGGTCAAAGCGTGAACCGTGGCATGGGCAGAAGTATCCGCCGACCCAGTCCCCACCCAAATCAGCAGGGGCGACCTCGGGCCGGAACTGCGGTGAGCAGCCCAGGTGAGTACAGATCCCTACTGTAATGAAAATTTCTGGATTGATAGACCGCGTCTTGGGGTCTACGTAACTTGGCTGTTGAGGATTCTCTGACTGAGGATCGGCAACCACTGCGTCGGTGGTATCCAACGAGGCGATGTTTTCAGCCGTTCGACGCATCACAAACACGGGCTTGCCGCGCCATTCCGCTCGGATCTGCTCGCCGGGACGTACTTTGCTGATGTCAACGCGCACCGGAGCACCGGCGGCTTTCGCTTTGGCACTGGGGTTCCAGGAACCGATGAAAGGCGTGGCCACTCCCACTGCACCCACTGCACCCATCGCCGTCGTGGCCGTCACTAGGAACTTACGACGAGAATTGCTATCGCCAACTGCTCCCGCTGTGGTATCGGACATACCGAGTCCTCTCTTCAAGTCAAAGATATAAAATTTCCCGCGCGAATTGTAGGGACACAACGGCGTAACCGCAAGTAACAAGGGCAATTCTAAAGGCGTAGACGCGGGCTTTTTTGGGCACAAAAAAGCCCGGCGTAACCGGGCTTTTTCGTGGCGCCTGTGGACTCGAATTAACGCTTCGAGTACTGAGGACGCTTACGAGCCTTGTGCAGACCGATTTTCTTACGCTCGACCATACGTGAGTCACGAGTCACGAAGCCGGCTTTGCGCAACACAGGGCGCAAAGTTTCGTCCATCTCGATCAACGCACGAGTGATGCCGTGGCGAATCGCACCGGCTTGGCCAAACTCGCCGCCGCCCTTGACGGTGACGTAGGCATCTAGCTTGTCCAGCATCTCGACCAACTCGAGGGGCTGACGGACGATCATACGAGCGGTCTCACGACCCAAGTACTGATCGATCGGACGCTGGTTGATAGTGATGGTGCCGTTACCGGGACGCAAGAAGACGCGAGCTGCTGAGGTCTTGCGGCGGCCGGTGCCGTAGTTTTGTACTGCTGCCATAATTCGCTATTCCTTTATAGAGCCAAGGGCTTTGGCTCTTGCGCGGCATGCGGATGTTCCGCGCCGGCGTAAACTTTAAGCTTGCGGTACATGGCGCGACCCAGAGGATTCTTGGGCAGCATGCCTTTAACGGCTAGCTCAATTACTTTCTCCGGACGACGCTCGATCAACTTCTCGAACGAGGCTTCTTTCAAGCCACCGGGAAAACCTGTGTGGTGGTAATACATCTTGTCCGTTGCTTTGCGGCCGGTTACTTGAACCTGCTCTGCGTTGACGATGACAATGTAGTCACCGGTATCAACATGGGGTGTGTACTCGGGCTTGTGCTTACCCCGCAGACGCCGCGCCACTTCGGTCGCTAGACGACCTAGAGTCTGGCCCGCTGCGTCCACCACCAGCCATTCGCGGCTGACTTCTTCTGTTTTGGCGCTGAAAGTCTTCATAATTCCTGCTGCTTTAGTGGGGCTCACCCCATTAACGAGGGGGCGGATTCTAGAGAGTTGGCCTCAGGAGATCAACCCCTTATGGCAAATGCGGTTGAGCTAAATACTCAGCGCTTTGCATTTCGGTTAGCCGACTGACCGTTCGGTCGAACTCAAAGGTGACCCGCGTGCCCTGATATAGCTGATCCATAGGTGCCGCTGCACTGATTAAAAGCTTGACGTTGCGGTCGTATATTTCATCAATAAAGTTCACAAATCGGCGCGCGGCATCGTCGAGTACCGGCGTCAGGACAGGCACGTCTTGGACCACCAGCGCCGAAAAGCTTTTCGCCAGTTCGATGTAGTCTGCGGTGCTGCGAGCCGTTTGGCACAGGGTATCAAAGCGAAACCAGGCCACGTCATCGGCGACAAATTCAGCACGCAGGACTCGACCGTTGACCGTCAGATCGACTTGTTCACTGCCCTGCCCCGGGGCCAGTTGCTTGAATTCTGAGTACAGCTGTTGCTGGGTGTCCTGGCCCAACGGAGTCAAGTACAGCGGAAGCGAGGTCAGCACTCGCAGGCGCCAGTCCGTCCCGCCATCGATATTTGCCACCTTCGTATGCTGATACAACAAATCAATCGCCGGCTCGAACAGCGCACGCTGCAAGCCGTCTTTGTACAGCCATCGCGGTTCTACATTCGAGGTGGTGACCAACGCGACCTGGCGCCGAAATAAGGCCTTAAACAGATTGGCCAGAATCATGGCATCCGTGATGTCCGTCACGATAAATTCGTCCAGGCACAGTATCCGGCAATCCTCAGCGATTCGCTGTGCAACTTGCTCCAGCGGATCTGACTGGCCCTGCAGCGTCCTCAGTTCGGCATGCACCGACAACATAAAGCGGTGGAAGTGGACCCGTCGCTTATCCTCAAACGGCAGGCTGTCGTAAAACAAATCCATTAAAAAGGTTTTGCCACGGCCCACGCCGCCCCAGAAGTACAGACCCGTGACCGGCTCCGGCGGGGCCGGTTTTTTCCACGTGCCCAACAGATTGCTGACAAAGCCTTTGGCGGGCTGGCGCGGCACAAAGGCAATCAAGCGCGACCGGAGATCGTCCAACAGACCCACCGCTTCGGCCTGCGCCGGGTCGGGTTGAATGACCCCACGCTCAAGTAACGACTGATAGCTGGCTTTGGGGCCCATCTATAGGCACCCCTCGAGCCAAGCCTGCGCCTGGCGCTTCAGGGCGCTGAGTTGGCCGTGGTAAAAATGCCCGCCGCTGGGCTGAATGTACTCTGTCACCCAGGCCTTGGGCTGCTGATCCAACCAAGCTTGCATAGACTCGGGCGCGACCGTGTCGTCGTCTTGGTTAAAGGCTACCCAGGTCGGCAAATCAACCCGAACCGATTGCATATCAAATCGCGAGGTCGCCGGAGCCACCAACAACAAACCTGCGGGGGACAACTGCCGCGAAGCTTGCGCGGCCACGTAGCCGCCAAAGGAGAATCCAGCTAACCACAATCGCGCGCCGGGATAACGAGCCAGCAGCCAATCCGCTGCATCGATGGCGTCTTGGATCTCGCCGACGCCTTGGTCCCACACACCCTGACTGTTGTGTACGCCACGGAAATTAAACCGCAATGCCGGCAATCCTAAATCGCGTCCCATCCGGCACAGCGTTGTCACCACCTTGTTATGCATGGTTCCTTCGTGCAAAGGATGCGGATGACAGACCAGCAACACATCACTGGCCGGCAAATCCGGCGCGGCGGTCAGCACCGCTTCCAGGCGATGATCAATCGTAACGGCAGTTTCTATCGGGCGGGACATTCATCAATCCTTGGTCTTGAGCGCGAAGTGTAAACTGAACGCGATTGCTTGTTACACTCGCCAGGATAGGAAAAAGGAAACAACAGCATGACCCTTTATTGGTTTTACGCGATCGCAGCTGGACTGGTCGGCCTGGGGGCCGGTTTTTATTGGGGACGCAATGGCCAGCCTGATGTAAAAATTCGAGCCGAACTCGAAGCCCGGGCACAGGCGGCGGATCAAAAGCACGCCGAGCTCAGCCTGCAAGTGCAGGAACACTTTTCCGAGACTGCCCGCTTGGTGAACCAGTTGAGCCAGCAATACCGCGAGGTTCATGAACACCTGGCCAGCGCCCAGGAAAGCCTGACCAACCCCGAACACCTAGACCCGAGCGAAAAAATTCAGTCCCTGAGCGCCGATATTCCGGATCCGGAATCTATGATCGAACAAGACATGCCGCCACGGGATTACGCCGACACCAATGGCACCTTGGCCGAAGCCGAGCAGAGGACGTCGGCCTCGTAACGCTATACCGGGCTTGGGATGTCGATAAACTCGCATTCCAAGCCATGATCCGCCAGCGCCAACCCCAAAGATTGCACACCAAATCGCTCGGTCGCATGGTGGCCCGCTGCGTAATAGTGCACGCCGGCCTCCCGAGCCAGATGCACCATGGGCTCACTGATTTCACCGGTCACAAAGGCATCCACCCCGTGATCAATGGCCTGCTGAAAATACGACTGGGCGGCACCCGTGCACCAAGCTAAGGTCTGAATGGGGCGGCCCCCATCAATCCACAGACAGTCCTGGTCTAGCGTCTGAGACAATTGGCTTTGCAGTTCCTGACCCGAGATCGCCTTGGGCAAAACCCCCAGATCACCAATCGAGATCGCGGCCTGAGTGTCCAGAGGGCCCGTGCGCTGCCAACCCATGGCCCGGGCAAGACCCGCGTTGTTGCCCATCTCCAAGTGCGCATCCAACGGCAAATGATAGGCCAACAGACTGACGCCGGATTGAAACAGCGACCGAGCACGCAGGCCTTTCAGACCAATCAACGGCTGAGCCTCGCCCTTCCAGAACCAACCATGATGAACCAGGATCGCGTCGGCTTGGGCCTCGATCGCGGCTTCAATCAAGGCTTGATTGGCGGTCACGCCGGTCACGACTTTGGCAATGGGTTGGCCGGCATCCAGTTGCAATCCGTTGGGGCAATAGTCCTTGAACAGCTGGGGCTTTAACCAGCCGTTCAACAAAGTTTCCAGTTCCGTCGGGGTCATATCGGTACTCACAGCTCGAATCCGGCTAAGATACCTGCATGAGATCGGTTGTTGAATCACTTAAAGGCCTGTTGCCCGCCATTCTGCTTGGCCTCGTCGTTGCGCTGGGGGTGGCTTTGTATCAAGCCCGGACCCAGAACAACTCCATTCAATTGCTGACCCTGCCGGTTGAGCAACGCAGCATGGTCGCGCCGGTGCCCGGCAGTTATCGCGATGCAGTCAGCAGCGCCGCCCCCGCGGTGGTCAACATTCACACCGCCATCGAAAGCCTGGATTCAGACCATCCGCTGCTGAGCGATCCATTGATGCAGCAATATCTGGACACGCAAATTCGCCAAGACCGAACCATCGCCCCCTTGGGCAGCGGCGTCATTGTCTCGGCCCAGGGCCACGTGCTGACCAATCACCACGTCATTGCCAACGCTCCCAACATCATTGTTGAGTTGCGCGACGGACGCAGTGCGATCGCCCGGCGAGTGGGCAGTGACCCCGAGTCCGATGTGGCTGTGCTACAGATTCAAATGTCCGGCATTCCCGTGATTCCGATTGCCCAGACGCCCTCACAAATTGGCGATTCGGTGCTGGCGATTGGCAATCCGTTCGGGGTCGGACAAAGCGTTACCAAGGGCATTTTAAGCGCCACGGGGCGCATCGCAGGCCTGTCCACCTTTGAGGATTTCATTCAAACCGATGCGGCCATCAACCCGGGTAATTCCGGTGGCGCCTTGGTCAATATCTACGGCGAGCTGATCGGCATCAACTCAGCAATTTTTTCCCGCGGGGGAGGCAGTCAAGGCATTGGGTTTGCGATCCCAACCACGCTGGCCCTGGACGTTATGCAACAACTGATTGCCAATGGACGGGTTATCCGTGGCTTTATCGGGATTGAGGTTGAGGCGCTGACCGAGCAGGTCCGGGAGGGGCTTAATATTGCCGGCGGCATGCTGATTACCGCGGTTTATCGCGATAGCCCAGCGGATCAGGCCGGCCTGGCGCCGGGTGACGTGCTGATCAAAATTGATGGCGCCGAGGTCATCAATGGCCGCGCCGCGATGATCAAAATTACCGACATGCAACCCGGCGAGCGCACCGAACTTGGGGTCTTGCGCGGCAATGCCGAGTTGAGCTTGCCGGTCGAAATTGGCGTTCGACCCAACGCGGGTTAGGCCAGCGCTCGATCCAACGCGTGCAACAACTGTTGATTCTCGTCCGGGGTGCCGATTGACACTCGCAAGCAACGAGCCAGTGACGGATGCGCCCGGGACAGGTCTTTGATCAAAATGCCCTGGGTCACCAAATCCGCATACACCTCACTTGGGTTATCCACCTCGAGCAGGATGAAATTAGCGTCGCTGTCATAGGCCTGCCAACCGCGCTTGCGAAAGGCGGCGATTAGCGCCTCTCGAGAGGCAATTAACCGCCGGGCTTGCTCGGCCATCAACTCGGCGCCCTGGGTCAGGGCGAAATGCGCGACCTGCTGATTCAAGACCCCAAGGTTGTAGGGCAAGCGCACCTTGTTGATCTGCTCAATCCACTCAGCCGGGCCCGTTAAATAGCCACACCGCAACCCAGCCAGCCCCAATTTAGAGAACGTCCGCATCAACACCAGGTTGGGGTACTCGTCCAGCCAAGCCTGATGGTTGCGCGGCGAAAAAGGTCCGTACGCCTCATCGATGACCACCAAGCCCGGACAGGCCTCGATAATCGCCCGCAGGTCTGCTTCGTGATACAGCGTTCCCGTGGGGTTGTTCGGTTGCGCCAAAAAGACCAAGGCCGGATTGTGCTGTTGCATGGCCTGGATAAATCCCGGGCGGTCCAATTGCCAGTTTGCATCCAACTCGACGCCGACAAAGGGCACCCGACACTGCTGAGCAATAATCTGGAACATCACAAAGGTCGGCGTTGGCGCCATGACCGGCCGTGTTCCGTCGCAGGCGGCCTGGATTAGGGTCTGAATAATTTCGTCGCTGCCGTTGCCCAGCATGACGCCCCAGGTGTCGGCCAAACGATCGTGCTGGCGAATGGCCTGGATTAATTGCGCCCCACTGGCATCGGGGTAGCGGTTCACCTCACAGCGCTGAATGGCCTGCATGCACTCGGCCCAGAACTCCGCATCCCAGCCGTAGGGGTTCTCCATCTGGTTCAAGCGAATCGCATCCCCTGGATCCGCCACGACATAGGCTTGACGATCCAAAACATCCGGGCGGATCAGCCCCTGAACCCACTTATTCATCGTCCAGCCTCATCTCGGCTGCCCGGGCATGCGCCGTCAAATGCTCTGCTCGACCCAACACCGATGCGACCTGACCCAAGACTTGACTGCCCTGGTGGCTGATCCGCATGACGCTGGAGCGTTTGACAAAATCATAGACGCCCAAAGGACTGGCAAAACGCGCCGTGCCCGAGGTTGGCAGGACGTGATTAGGACCCGCGCAATAGTCGCCCAAGGATTCCGGCGCCCGGTGCCCGACAAAAATTGCCCCGGCATGACGAATACCAGCCATCAGCGTGTCGGTATCGTCCACACACAGCTCTAGGTGCTCGGGAGCCACCGCGTTGATCACATCGATGGCCCCTTGGGCATCGGCCACGTCGACCACCACGGCGCGATTTTCCAAACTGGTGCGGATAATGTCCGCCCGCTCGAGCGTCGGCAACAGTCTCTGCATCGCCGCTAGGATTTGGTCGGTCATTGCCTGGGATTGAGACACCAGTATCGGCTGTGCCTGCTCGTCATGCTCGGCTTGACTGAACAGATCCATGGCCACCCACTCTGGGTTCGAGGTGTCATCCGCCACGACCAGAATCTCGCTGGGGCCGGCAATCATATCGATACCAACACGTCCGAAAACGGCTCGCTTTGCGGCCGCCACATAGGCATTGCCAGGACCGACGATCTTGTCCACCGCCGGCACAGATTCCGTGCCCCAGGCCAGCGCAGCCACAGCCTGCGCCCCGCCAATGCAAAACACTCGATCGGCACCGGCGATATCCGCCGCGGCCAGGACCACGTCGTTGAGTTGACCGGCCGGGGTCGGCACGACCATGACGATTTCAGAGACGCCCGCCACTTTGGCCGGCAACACATTCATCAAAACCGAGCTGGGATAGGCCGCCTTGCCGCCGGGAACGTAAACACCCACGCGATCCAAAGGGCGAATCCGCTGCCCCAGCTCATTGCCCAGCGAGTCGGTGTAGGACCAATCTGACATGGCCTGATGCTGGTGATATTCGCTGACCCGCTCAGCGGCCTGAATCAGGGCGCGCTCTAGCTCGTCGTCAATGCGGCTGCGGGCCTCAGCCCACTGCGCCTTGGGGATTTCAAGCGAGTCCGGACGATGACCATCTAGCTGCTCGGTCAGATCCAACAAAGCCCGGTCACCGTAAGTGCGGACCTGCTGGATAATGCCCTCGACCCGCTGGTTCAAGGTTGTGTCGGCCACCGCTTCCCACTGGGTCGCCTCGGCCAAGGCCGCAGCGGCGTGAGCGTCGCCCCACTGCAGGCGTTGAATACCTAGACTCATGCCAGGGCCCCTTCAATCTGTTTGACCAAGGGCGCCAAGGACTCATGACGCGTTTTCCAAGCCGCCTTGTTGACCACCAGCCGGGCACTGGAATGCATGATCAATTCCCGCGGGGCCAAGCCATTGGCTTTAAGTGTGTTGCCGGTGTCCACGATGTCGACAATCTCGTCGGCCAAGCCGACCAACGGGGCCAGCTCCATGGCACCGTACAGCTTGATCAGCTCAACCTGGATACCCATGCGCGCGTAATACTCCCGCGCCAAGTGGGTGTACTTGGTGGCCACTCGACGACGTCCAGAAGGCGGCGCCTGATCCGCCAAGCCCGCGGTCATCAAGCGGCAGCGAGAGACACCGAGATCGAGCGGCAGATACAAATCGTTTAGGGACTGCTCGGCAATTTGATCCAGTCCACTGACACCAATATGCGCCACCCCACGGGTGACAAAGGTCGGCACGTCCACGGCACGCAGGATTATGAACTTCACATCCGGCTGGTTAGTGTCAAAGATCAGCTTTCGGCTGCCCAGGTCTTCGCCAGGCTCGATCCCGGCTGCCGCCAATATCGGCAACGTTTCCTTGAGTAAGCGCCCTTTTGAGAGGGCAATAATCAACGGCTGACTCATTTGATGCGACTCACCGAGCCACCCAGCGCACTTAACTTTTCTTCGATGCGCTCGTACCCGCGATCCATGTGATAGATCCGATCCACCAGGGTTGTGCCCTCGGCCGCCAATCCAGCAATGACCAGGGAAGCTGAGGCACGCAGATCCGTCGCCATAACCTGAGCCCCCTGCAATCGCTGGACACCGCGAACCACAGCCACATTGCCGTCCAGCTCGACGTCTGCACCCATCCGCACCAATTCAGGCACGTGCATAAAGCGGTTTTCAAAAATATTTTCTGTGACCGTCGCGGTGCCGGCGGCTAAGGTGTTCAACACCAACCTCTGCGCCTGCATGTCCGTGGGAAACCCAGGGTGGGGCGCGGTAGAAATGTTCACTGCTTTGGGCTGGCGATCCATTTTGATGTGGATACTGTCATTGCCCAGGATCAATTCGGCCCCGGCTTCTTCAAGCTTGAACAGCACGGGTTCCAACAAACGCGAGGAGGTCCGAGTGACCACCACATCGCCTCGAGTCATCGCGGCCGCCACCAAATAGGTCCCGGTCTCGATACGATCCGGCACCACCGCATGCTCGGCACCCGACAACTCGGGCACGCCCTCGATGGTAATTTGAGCGCTGCCGTCGCCGGTAATTTTGGCCCCCATCCGGCGCAACAGGTTGGCCAAATCAACGATTTCAGGTTCCTGCGCGGCGTTTTCGATCACGGTCACGCCATCGGCCAGGGCCGCGGCCATCATGATGTTCTCGGTGCCGGTCACGGTAACAATATCGAACAGGATTCGAGTGCCTTTGAGTCGCCCGCCCGGAACCGCCAAGTTGATGTAGCCCGCATCCTGGGAAATCTCGGCGCCCATCTTGGCCAGCGCGCTCAAATGCAAGTCCACCGGCCGCACCCCGATCGCACAACCGCCGGGCAAACTGACCCGAGCCTGACCAAAACGTGCCGCCAGAGGACCCAGCACCAGAATCGAGGCACGCATGGTTTTGACCAACTCGTAGGGCGCATCAACGCTGGTGATGTCTGAGGCGTCTACTTCGACCCCACCCTGATCGTCAAATACCGCTTGGGCACCTAACTGGCCCAACAACTTGATCATGGTGGTGATGTCGTCCAGGTGCGGCACATTGGTCAACCGGGTTGGCTGAGCACTCAACAAGGTGCAAGCCAGCAGCGGCAGGGCCGCGTTTTTCGCCCCACTGACCGCCAACTCGCCCTGTAGGCGCGCGCCGCCTTGAACCTGTAATTTATCCATTTACTTTGGGTCCAATCCGTTTTGTGCAGCAGCCTCGGCCGGGGTACGAGCGACAATGGTCACCGCATGGACGGCGCCGGACGAGATCAAATCGCCCAACCCGGCATACACCGACTGCTGGCGCTTGACCGCGTTTTTTCCCGCAAACGACTCGTCCACCAAGGTTAACAAGAACTTTCCACCCGAGCCTTCGACCGTGATCTGCGCGTCCGGAAACGCACTCGTTAGGTGTTGTTCAATCGCTTGTTGCATCGTTGTGCTCCCAAATAAATCGTTCATCGACCCCTAGCATGCGGGCCAAACCATACAGCCCTGCTGGGCTTGTTTTCAGTGGAGTTTTCTCGCCCCGGGCAATCTGAATCCGAACCAGGGCTGCGACCAAGGCGCTGCTGCTGGTCAAGTCCGCCAGCTCAATCGCACCATGGGCCTGACTCTGCTGGCCTATCCAAGCATCCCAGTTCATGCTCAATCGTCAGAGCCGCTTAACAAAAAGCGCCCGATCAGCTCTTCTAGGACCAGGCTGGATTGAGTGTCGACGATCTCGTCGCCATCGATTAGGTAATCAAACTCGGCGCCCATGCGCAGCCCAATGTATTTCTCGCCCAACAGCCCCGAGGTCAAGATCGACGCCGTGGTGTCCAAAGGAAATTGATCAAACTTTCCATTCAACGCCAGGGTGACCACCGCCATACCCAGCTCTGGGTCCAAAGCGATCTCGTCAACCCGACCGACCGTTACCCCAGCACTGGTGACTTTGGCTCTGGGTTTTAGCCCGGCGATGTTGCTAAACCGTGCCGACACCCGGTATTCATCGTCGGCAGGCGAAAAGTCCAGGCCACTGACGGTGATCGCCATCCAAGCCAAAAAGGCCAAACCCAGGGCCACAAAGGCGCCGACTGTGACTTCTACAGCACGTGTTTTCATCAGTAGTCCCCGAACATCATCGCAGTTAAGAAAAAGTCCAATGCCAGCACCGCCAGCGAACCGTAAACCACGGTTCGAGTGGTCGCGCGGCTGATGCCCTCGGCGGTCGGAATCAGGTCCATCCCCTGATAGACCGCAATCCAGGTCACAAAAATACCAAACACAAAGGCTTTAATCAGGCCGTTTAGTACGTCGACCCGAAAGTCGACCGAGGCCTGCATGTTGCCCCAATAGGCACCGGCATCGACGCCGAGCCAGTCGACGCCGACCAAATGACCACCCAAAATACCCAAGCTGGAAAACACGATGGCCAGCAACGGCATTGAAATCACACCGGCCCAAAAGCGCGGCGCCACCACACGTTGCACCGGATCCACGCCCAGCATGGACAAACTCGCCAGTTGCTCGGTGGCCTTCATCAGGCCGATCTCGGCGGTCATGGCACTGCCGGCCCGGCCTGCAAACAACAACGCCGTAACCACCGGGCCAAGCTCACGCAGCAACGTCAGTGAGACCAGTTGCCCCAGGGATTGCTCGGAGCCGAAGTCAACCAAAATGCTGTATCCCTGTAGGGCCAGCACCATGCCGATAAACAATCCAGACACGGCGACAATGACCAGGCTGAGCACGCCTGCACTGTAAATCTCTGGCCACAACAGCCGAATCGACGCCCCCGCACCGGTGGGGCGAAATACCGCTTGGGCCAGGATAAAAAATGCCCGTCCCAATCCCGCCAGTCGGCTGAGCGTCGTGCGGCCTAACGCCGCCAAAACGTTAATCATGACTAACCCCCGGCATATCCGACTCTAGGGGTTCTGAATCGTAGTGAAAGGGCACCGGGCCATCGGGCAACCCACCGATGAATTGCTTAACTCGGGGGTCT
>CALKMT010000180.1 GCA_938091715.1 uncultured Litorivicinus sp. | reverse complement strand
CTACTACTCCGGCGCGGATTCCCGTGCCAGCGATCAGCGTATCCAACTGCGGGGCGTGGCCGCGCTTGTGGCTGCACTGGTATGCGCCATCCCAGCGCTGCTCGGTTTCCTGCTGCCCGCGGGCTTCATGGTGTATTGGAGTATCGCCGAGGCCGGGTCCCAATGGGCAGATTTGCTGCCCCTGGCGCTCAGCTCATTGGTGCTGGCCTGCATTGCGGCGATCAGCGTGGTGTTTGGCTCACTCGCTATGGGCTATGCCCAGCGCATGACCCAGGCGCCTTTGATTCGGTTTGCCGGGGTCGTGGCGGGCTTGGGTTATGCGCTGCCAGGAACCATCATTGCCATCGGCGTGCTGATCCCGCTCGCGGCCTTGGATCGGACATTGTTTATCTGGGCCCGGGACTGGTTTGGCGTCAACATTGGACTGGTTTTTACCGGCACCCTGGCGGCGGTGGTGTTGGCCTATGGCGCCCGGTTCACCGCGGTCAGTTTGGGCGCGGTGACCAGTGGGCTGTCGCGCATCAAGCCCAGTTTAGACGAGGCGGCGGTGTTGGCTGGCTATCGACCACTACAAATCCTGCGGCGCATCCACCTGCCGCTGATGCGAGCGTCGGTCTTGACCGCCGTGCTGATTGTGTTTGTGGATGTGCTAAAAGAGTTGCCGGCCACTCTGATTCTGAGGCCGTTTAACTTTAATACCCTGGCGGTGCGGGCGTATGAATTAGCCGGGGACGAGCGGCTGATTGATGCGGCACCGGCCAGTTTGGCGATTGTATTGGTGGGATTGATACCCGTGATTTGGTTAAACCGTTCGGTAAACGAGGCCAACCGCTAATGGCCTCGGTGATGTTGAATAACCTGAACCTAGGCTATGACGGGCGCCCGGTGGTGCATCAGGTCAGCCTAAGTTTGGCCAGTGGTGAGCTGGGATGCTTGCTAGGCCCCAGTGGGTGCGGAAAAAGTACCCTGCTGCGCAGCATCGCGGGCTTTACCCCGGTTTTGAGTGGTCAGATTCTGTTGGATAAACAGTGCGTGGCCGACGAGGCGCACTTTGTGCCGCCCCAGGACCGTGGGGTGGGTCTGGTGTTTCAGGATGTCGCCTTGTTCCCTCATCTGAGCGTCTTCGACAATGTTCGCTTTGGCATCGAATCCTGGTCGGCCAAGGATCAGAAAGAGCGGGTCACCAGCCTATTGGAGTTGGTTGGGTTGGTCGGCCTTGAAGCCCGCTATCCCCACGAGTTATCCGGTGGTCAAGCCCAGCGCGTAGCACTGGCCCGGGCCATGGCACCGCGACCCAAGGTGTTGTTGTTGGACGAACCTTTTAGTGGGCTGGACAGCGAACTGCGGGGTCGCCTGGCCACCGAGGTGCGTCAAATCCTGAAGGCCGACGGGGTTACCGCCCTGATGGTCACCCACGATCAAAAGGAAGCCTTTGATTTCGCAGACCGAGTCGCGGTCATGCGCAACGGCATCATCGAGCAGTTCGATGCGGCCTATCGTCTGTATCACGAGCCACGCACCGAGTTCGTGGCCAAGTTTGTTGGTGCCGGTGACGTCCTGCCCTGCACGGTGTTGAACAGCCTCGAGGTCGACTCGCCCCTGGGCCTGCTGACCTCGGACGCGCCGCTGGGGTACGAGCAAGGCACCACCATGTCGGTATTGTTCCGCCCCGATGACGTGATTCATGACGACCATTCCGATCGCATGGCCACGCTGGTCAGCAAACAATTTCGTGGCAGTCACTTTGTCTATCGGGTGCGTTTTGACAATGGTGTCGAGCTGGGCTGCCTGGCGCCCTCACACCACGACCATGACCTGGGTGAGCAGGTTGGCGTGCGGCTGGAAATGGAGCACTTAGTACTCCTGTCGCCATAACCCTATACTGGCGCCATGGCGAAACTCTATTTTTCTTATTCGGCGATGAACGCCGGCAAATCGACCCTCTTGTTGCAGGCCTCGCACAACTATCGCGAGCGCGGCATGCCGACCTTGTTGATGACCGCAAGCTTTGACGACCGGGCGGGGGTGGGGCGTATTGGCTCGCGTATTGGCATCAACGACTCAGCCTACGCCTTCCACCCCACCGACGATTTGTATGCGCGCATCCGTGGGTTGCACGAGGCCCATCAATTCGCCTGTGTGTTCGTGGACGAGGCGCAATTTTTAAGTCCCGAACAGGTGTGGCAACTGGGCAGTATCGTCGACGAGTTGAATCTGCCGGTCATGTGTTATGGCCTGCGAACGGATTTCCAGGGCCAGTTGTTTCCCGGCAGTCAGGCGTTGTTGGCGGTCGCCGATACCCTGCGCGAGGTGCGTACCATCTGTTGGTGTGGCGGCAAGGCGAGCATGGTTGCGCGGCTAAATGAGCAAGGCGACATTGTTCGTGACGGTGATCAGGTAGAGATTGGCGGCAATGACAAGTATGTTTCGTTATGCCGCAGACATTGGCGGGCCGGCGACTTGGGTTTGGCCAAGCCGTTTGCCGAAGGATTGCGGCAAGACGATTTACTGGATCAATAATAAAAGCTCACAGGAGTCGATATGAGCCAAGAGTTGTTTAAGGGAATTACACTGCACCACAAGGACGGTTTTGATGTGCATCCAGTCATGCGTGACGGGGGCGTAAAAGTCGACGGGACTGTGCTGGCGAATGGCGAAGAAATTGTACGCGCTATCTTGGCCGGCGGTGCGACCCGGGGCACGAACGAAGCAGGGCAGGGCAATGGTAACTATCGCGTTGGCAAGCCCGCGACCCCAACCTATACCCTGGCCGACGAGTTTCAGCACCTAGACGGCGCGGCGCCCAAGCCCGCGGTGACCGAAAAGCCCTCCAGCACCAGCAAGCCGCAGCCTGAACCGGTCGCGGCTAAATTGGACGGCAATGCACTGGACAAGACGATTAACAGCAAGGGCAAGTACATTGCTTGGGGTATCGCGGCGTTTTTGCTGGTGATGCTGCTGATTATCGACTGATCAGCCGGTTACGAAATACCAGGCACTCAGGCTAAAACCGACGGTAATGAC
>CALKMT010000179.1 GCA_938091715.1 uncultured Litorivicinus sp. | reverse complement strand
CCACCCCTAACAAAATCGGGTGCCAGTGCAGCTCGCGGGAATGACGCTGAGCCAAAGGGGTCAGGTCACGGGCCATCAAGTAGGCGTAAGGACTGGAGAAGTCGAAGTACAAGTCGATTGGTTTAGGCATCGTCGCGGGAATCGGGTGACAGAATCCGGATCTTACCGTACTCGACCCCTGTCGCGGTGCGCTTCCAACTCATCAGCAAATCAATCGGAGGGAAATCCGGCGAAAACGAGGTGACTTGCAAGCCGTCCTCGTGGTGTTCGTCGTCCAGCCAAACGTCAATCGCCAGGGCCGTGGCGTCATAATCGCCCTGGGCCAGGGTATCGTGGCAGGCGGTACGCAGAAATTCGATCAGCTGCCCGCCATGGGCATCGGGCGCTTCAAGGGGCTCTATCTTGCCGTCGCGGTACTTGACCGCACAGGGATAAAACCGACCGCTGGTTTGCAGCATGGAACCGGCGAATGAGCGGATGTAGGTCAGAATAGTTTTCAGCGCTATCTGAGAGGTTTCTGGCATGGGATTCGTCCTCCGTTGGGGTCAGACTCCCGCCACGTCGACAACAATGCCTCGGACAGACGAACTAGTGGACTCGGATATACCGCCCCGAGGCCAAATATTGTGACGCCAGTCTCAAAATCTTGGACTTCGAGAATACCTGCAAGCCCAAACCGAGCAAAGCGTTATTTGCGCCGCTTTGTTGCCCAAACACACGCTGCAAAGCGCGCATGGCTTGACGGGTTCCTTCGTTTGCCCAATAGCGCTGACGAGCGTACTGGGCGCAGGCCGAGCGGGTCGCACCACGGCGTTGGATAGCCTCGGCTAAGCTGGCAGCATCGGCCAAACCTAGATTGACGCCCTGACCGGCCAGGGGATGGATCTGATGCGCCGCATCGCCCACCAACACCAGGCCATTGCGATGGTATTGCTGGGCATGGCCGTCAAACAACGGTACCTGGGTGGCCGGGCCGATCGCCTGAAAGGCACCGTAGCGATGCTCGAACGCCGCCGCCGCCAGATCCGCCACGTCTTGGGGTGATTGGCTAAGCGGCTCGGCCTGGATGTCCCGACTCCAGACCAAGACCGCCTGATCCTGCGCCACGGGCAGGAAAGCCAGCGGGCCGGTGGCCAAGAATACTTGCCCGGCGGTATCGACCCTGGTTGGTTCGACCTGGACTCGCAGAAACGTCGCGTTTTGGCCGGTATCCCGGGGCTTAAGCGCAAGTCCCGCCTGCTGGCGCATTTGCGAACGCGCCCCGTCCGCGGCGATGCACAGCTCGGACTCCACCGCTTGATCATTGAGGATCAAACCATCGGACCAGCTCAGCCGGTCGCCAAAACGTACCTGTACACCGGCGCGCTCTGCTGCCTGCAGGGCCACGCCTTGCAGATGGTTGTTAACCACCAAAGCACCCAGGGGCACCGTGGCCTCGCCCCAGCGCAACTCCGCACTGGCGTGCTGGGCAAACACATGCATGTACTGAAACGGGTGCGTGTTGGGGTGAATGCCCTGCGCGGACAGCCAATCCAAGGTCGCACTGTTGAGCGCGCTGACCCGGGCGTCGCCTGGATCGCTGTCAACAAAAGGCTGGCGCTCGAACAACTGAACGTCCCGACCCTGACGCGCCAAGGCAGTAGCCAAACTGGCGCCGACCATGCCACCCCCAACAATATGGATCATGCACCCTCCATAAATCGTTTCACGAACAAACGCTGGGCTGGGCCTGCAACCGCCAAGGCCGACAGCGCGAGGCCCTGGCCTGGCAATGCCGGTTGGAAAATTTGTGCCAGGGTGCGGGTGGTTTGAAACCAGGTCGCCTGATCGGCCAGCGCCTGGCGATTAAAAGCAGACAGATCATCCAGACCCTGATCCAGCAAACACCGCAACTGACGAACGATCAGATTAAAGCCCTGACCCGCCACGGGATGCAAAAACTGGCTGGCGTTGCCAATCACGGCCAACCCTGGGCGGGCCAGGGAGTCCGCCCGGTGCAACCGAATCGGAAAGCGCTGCTCGGCCTGCAAATCCGTCAACCTCACCCGATGGCCGATGGCTCGGTTCACCCGATCCAAGGTTACCGGACCCTCGACCTGCCACACCAAGCTGACTCGACCCTGGCCCATGGGCAAGATCGCAAGCGGCCCCGAGTCGGTGAAACGCTCATACGCCGTGCCCACCGGAGCGCCCTTGGCGATCGCGACCCACAACTCGCCAGACATTGTCGGCGACTGCCAGTGAATGCCGGCCTGACGCAATAGGTTAGGGGCGCCGCTGGCGAGAACGACAAATTCACTGGATCGGTCGTTAAGTTGCCAGCCGGGCTGCAAGTCCTCGACTTGCTCGTCAATACGCTCGACGCCCGACAAGGCATCGTCGAGGGCTAGGCACAAGTCATCGTTGGGAATCACGCGACCAAAATTCGGCTGATCCATGGCCTGGGCATGCAATTGAACGTGCCCAAAGCGATGCTGGCGACTGACGTGAATGGTCTCGATGGGGGCGCCCAATTGGCCCACCTCGGGGCACAAGCCGGCTAGGTAGTCGACCGATGGCCCAGAGAGGGCAACCGCCCGGGCTGGAGCGGGTTCGGCGGATCCCCACAAGCGGACCGAGTGGCCTTGAACTGACAGGGCTCGGGCGGCAAGCAGTCCCGCCAGCCCTGCCCCAACAACGTCAACCTGCATCGGCCATCAGGGCTTGGATTGCCTCGACGGTTTTCGGCACGCCCGCGGTCAGTACTTCGGGGGCATCGGCCGTCACCACCACGTCGTCCTCGATGCGAATACCAATGCCTTTAAAGCGCTCGGGGGCGGGCCCGTTGGCGTCAAAGTACAGACCCGGCTCGACAGTCACGACCATGCCCGGTTGCAGCGTGCGCGACTGACCTTCGACACTGTAGGTGCCAACATCGTGCACATCCATGCCCAACCAGTGACCCGTGCGGTGCATGTAGTAAGGGCGATAGGCGCCCTCTTCGATCAGGCTGTCGACGTCGCCTTCCAGCAC
>CALKMT010000178.1 GCA_938091715.1 uncultured Litorivicinus sp. | reverse complement strand
GGTATCGTTGTCACCGAAACGAATTTCATCGGTGACCACGGTGTCGTTTTCATTGACCACAGGAATGACACCGAAATCCAGCAAGCGTAATACCGTGGCCCGGGCGTTCAGATAGCGCGAACGGTCAGACAGATCATCATGCGTTAACAGAATCTGACTGCTGGCCAGGCCCTGCGCTCGGAAGCCGGTTTCCCACAAGGTCGCCAGCCCCGATTGCCCGGCAGCAGCGGCGGCTTGCAAGGTCGGCATGTCGCTTGGGCGCTGAGTCAGCCCTAACACGCCCAGGCCGGCGGCAACCGCCCCAGAGCTAACCACCACCACCTGATGTCCCGAGCCGATCATTTCCGCGATCTGCCGCGTCCAATCTCGAATGCCGACCTCGTTCAGGCTGAGACCTTGCTGGGTTAACAACGCAGAACCCAGCTTCACAACGTACCGACTCATGGGTGGTAGACGACCTCGACATCGCTGTCATCGTCGTCATCTTCATCGTCTTGTCGCTGGGCTTCTAACTTGGCTGCCAAACGTGCCGCCCGGCGAGCCTCGCGCACCTCGTTGAGCCGCTCCCGGGCCTCTTCTGCCATGCGGAAACGGGTCATGCGCTCTTCGTCCGCCAAATCCGGCGTGGCTTCTTCCTCGGCCCAAATACTTTCCAGGCGGATCATGAGGTCCTGAGCCAGCAGCTCGGTGCCCTGCTCTAACAAACCAGAAATAATGTACGCCGGCCCCTGCCAGTTCAGGCGGGCGACAATTTGATCCAAGGCGTCGTCCCATTCGTCTTCCGGAACGGTATCGGCCTTGTTGACCACCAGCCAGCGCTCACGACTGGCCAAGGTAGGGCTAAAGCGCTCCAACTCCGAGGCGATTTCCTCGACGGCCTCCACTGGATCCTTGCCGTCCAAGGGCTGCAGATCGACCATATGCAGCAGGATTCGGGCCCGGGTCAGGTGCTTTAGGAAACGGATGCCCAGCCCTGCCCCTTCGGCGGCACCGGCGATCAGGCCAGGCACATCGGCAATCACGAAGGATCGATGGCTGTTGATACGCACCACGCCCAACGAGGGGATCAGGGTAGTAAAGGGGTAGTCGGCGATCTTTGGCTTGGCGGCTGATAGGCTCGACACCAATGAGCTTTTGCCCGCATTGGGCAGGCCAACCAGGCCCACGTCCGCCAGCACCTGCAACTCCAAGCGCAAATCTCGTGCTTCGCCCGGCTTGCCCAAGGTGGTCTTGCGGGGCGCGCGGTTGGTAGACGACTTGAACCGGGTATTGCCCATGCCGCCATGGCCACCCTCGGCAATGCAAATGCGTTCGCCAGGAGCGGTCACATCCGCAAGCACCGTGTCGGTATCAACATCCACAATGCTGGTGCCCACGGGCACCTTCAATGTCATGTCCTCACCCTTGGGCCCGCTTTTCTCGCGACCCATGCCGGACTTGCCATGTTCCGCCCGGTATAACCGCTGATAACGGAAGTCGATAAGGGTATTTAGCGAGTCGTCCCCTTCAATAAAGACCGAGCCACCACGACCCCCGTCGCCCCCGTCGGGGCCACCTTTGGGGATATATTTTTCGCGACGGAAACTAAGGCAACCATTGCCACCCTTGCCCGCTTCGACTCGAACCACCGCCTCATCGACGAATTTCATAACGTTCTTCCATAAAAAAAGCCCCGCGTAGGCGAGGCTTTCGGATTTCCGGGGGAAAGCCCCTTACGCAGATACGATGCTAACGTATTTACGCTTGTTCGGTCCTTTGACTTCGAACTTAACCACGCCGTCTGCTTTCGCAAACAAAGTGAAGTCCTTGCCTAGGCCTACGTTTTCGCCGGCATGGAACTTGGTTCCGCGCTGACGGATCAGGATGTTACCTGCCAATACTTCTTGGCCGCCGAAACGCTTCACGCCTAAGCGTTTGGATTCTGAATCGCGACCGTTACGGGTACTACCGCCTGCTTTCTTGTGTGCCATGTGGTCTTACTCCCCTTACTTGGCAATCGAAGTGATTTTCACTTCGGTGTACCACTGCCGGTGACCCATACGCTTCATATGGTGCTTACGGCGCTTAAATTTGATGATCTTAATTTTGTCACCGCGAACTTGACCGACGATCTCGGCTTTTACCATTCCGCCTGTTACCAGGGGAGCGCCAATTTCAATCGCGTCGCCATCGGCAACCATTAATACTTTGTCAAAGTCTACTGTAGAGCCAACTTCCGCTTCGATTTTCTCGACGCGAATGACTTCGTCTACTTCAACACGGTGCTGCTTTCCGCCAGCTTCAAAAACCGCGTACATGTGTCTGTCTCCTAGGTCCCGTTACGGGAGGATCGTGCCCGAGGGCGTAAATTCAGGGACGCGAAGTCTAGTGGGTTCGGCATCCAAAGACAACCACTTGCATCGCTTTTGCCATTCTCTACACTCGTGGCGCGTCACACTGAGGAGCCCGCGCCGTGTCCCACCCCATCAGCCCACTGATCGAAAGCGTTCAGTCGGAATTTGATTTGCTCGATCAATTGATCCTAGATCGCATTGCCTCTCGGGTGGGCTTGGCCGAGGAAATTAGTGCCTATCTGGTTAAGGCGGGGGGCAAACGCGTGCGTCCCTTGGTGACTTTGCTGGCGCTGCGAGCCTTGGGGGCCAGCGACGATCGCGGCGTGTTGTTGGCCGCCAGCATCGAATTCTTGCATACCGCCACACTGTTGCATGACGACGTGGTGGATGAAAGCGACCAACGGCGTGGCCGCGAGACAGCCAACCAAGTGTGGGGCAATGCGCCCAGCGTCCTGGCCGGGGATTTTGTTTATACCCGGGCCTTTCAGCTGATGGTCGAGGTCGGCGACATGGACGTCCTGCGCGAGCTGGCCGACACCACCAACACCATTGCCGAAGGCGAGCTGCAACAACTGATCAACAAGGGCGACGTGGACATTGATGAGGCGACGTACTTTGACGTGATCTATGCCAAAACCGCCCGCCTGTTCGAAGCCGCCGGTCGCGTTGCGGGGCAGCTAGGGCAAGCGGATCCAACGATTACCCAGGCCTTGGCAGAGTACGGGCGCTGCATTGGACTGTCGTTCCAGATCGCTGACGATGCGCTGGACTATCAGACCGATGCGGACAGTGGCAAATCCTTGGGCGACGACCTGGCCGAGGGCAAGGTCACCCTGCCGATCCTGATCGCAAAACAAGAACTACCGCCGGCGGACGCCCGGTGGCTGGATATGCAGTTTACCCGGGCAAACGCGGACGCATTGCCGGAAGTGATCGAAAAGCTGCACCAGGCAAATGCTCTCGAACTGACACTGGCTAGGGCCGAAACCCTGTCCGAACAAGCCATTACGGCTCTTGCACCCTTGCCGGACAGTCCCTACAAAACCCACCTGTGCACGCTGGCTCGATTGGCCGCCCGACGCTCGACTTAGGACTTGTTTTTTGCCGCGCAACCCCCGACGTTAAGAGAACAATAGGGGAGTGCACACCATGGCATTAGCAACATTTGGCGCGGGCTGTTTTTGGGGAGTCGAGCTGACCTTTTCGAAACTGCCGGGCGTAATTTCGACATCAGTAGGTTACATGGGCGGCCACACCGACCAGCCCACCTACAAAGAAGTGTGCACCGACAGCACCGGACATGCCGAGGTGGTTCAGGTCGAATACGACCCAGAGCGATTGGACTATGAACGTCTGTTGGCGACGTTTTTTCAGTCCCACGACCCCACGCAACACAATCGTCAAGGGCCGGACATCGGCAGCCAATATCGATCCGCCATTTTTTACCACGACGAGACGCAACGCCAAATTGCCGCGGATATGTTGGCCACATTGAAGGCCCAACGCCCGGTGGTGACCCAGTTAGAAGCGGCCCAGCCGTATTACTTGGCCGAGGATTACCACCAAAAATACCTAGAAAAACGAGGCGCCGCTCACTGTGGCTTCTAGGACAGTACTGGTCACCGGCGGCAGCGCCGGCATCGGCCAAGCCACCTGTCGCGTGTTTGCCGATCAGGGCTGGCAGGTCACGACCACCAGTCGCAAAGGAACCGGGGACGGGGCCTATCGCTGGCTAGCTCTGGATTTAAATGATCCGGACAGCATTGCGCATTGCGCCGATCAAGTGCTGGAAGCCGGCGTGCCGGATGTGGTGGTCCATAATGCGGGCTATGGGTTAATTGCCCCAATCGAAACCGCTGACATGCAGGCCATGCGCGATCAGTTTCAGGCCAACTATTTTGGGACCTTGGACCTGGCTCAGCGGCTGTTGCCGGCCATGCGTCAACGGGGAACCGGCACCCAAGCGGCCGTCACCAGCATCGGAGGGCGCATGGCGTTTCCCTTTTTTGGGCACTACAACGCCACCAAACATGCCTTGGAGGCGGCCTTTGAGGCCTTGCACCATGAGCTTCGACACAGCGATCTGGAGGTTCGAATTATTGAGCCCGGATTTACCCAAACCCAATTCGCCACCCACCGGATGGAGAAGCGATTCCGTGAAGAGCCGTTCTATGCGCAGGGCCTGCAAACCTTGGCTGAACGCTTGGAGACTGGCAAGACCGGTACGGACCCAACTGTGCTGGGGCAGCTGATCTATCAGGCCTGTGTTAACAAAACTGGCTTACGCCATCATGCCGGCGCCTTGGCGGGACCCTTGTTATGGGCTCGGCGTTGGCTGCCACAGCGGTTATTTCTGCATTTGATTGGTAAGACTACGAATCCATAGCGTTTAAGTTGCGGCGCATATTGGCCACTGCCTTGCGCACGGTGGGCGCAAAGACCAGACCCAGTAGGGGGTCCAAATAGCGAAAAGCTCCGTGGATTCGAATATCGGCCTCGTAAGTGACCCGGGCACCTTTGGGGT
>CALKMT010000177.1 GCA_938091715.1 uncultured Litorivicinus sp. | reverse complement strand
AACGAGCAAGATCTAGAGGCCGGCCGCCAAGCGCACTTAGACGCGCCGCTGATGGAGCGTTTATCGATCGGGTCGGCGGGCGTGCAGGCCATGGCCACGGGCGTTCGTCAGGTGGCAGAATTGCCCGATCCGGTGGGCCAGACCGCCGAAGGCAAGTACCTGCCTTCGGGCATTCATCTGGGCAAAATGCGCGTGCCTCTTGGCGTGGTGGGCATCATTTACGAGTCCCGTCCCAATGTGACGGTAGACGCGGCGATTCTGTGCCTGAAGTCTGGCAACGCCACGATTCTGCGCGGCGGCAAAGAAGCCCTGCACTCGAATCTGGCCATCGCCGAGCTTGTTCGTTCCAGTTTGGCCGCGGCCGGCTTGCCTCAGGATGCGGTCCAGGTTTTGAACACCACCGATCGAGCGGCGGTCACTTACCTGGTTCAGGACACCGAGCACGTCGACGTCATCGTGCCCCGGGGTGGGCGCGGCCTGATCGAGCGGATTTCCAACGACGCCAAGGTGCCGGTGATCAAGCACTTAGACGGTAACTGTCATACCTACATCGCGGCGGACGCGGATTTGGACATGGCGGTCGAGCTGGTACTCAACGCCAAGACCCGTCGCTACGGTGTGTGCAATGCACTCGAGAGTTTGCTGGTTGACGCCCAAGTCGCCGGCCAAGTTTTGCCCCGGATCGCGGCTGCCATGGCGCCATTTGAGGTTGAAATTCGTGGCTGTGCTCAGACCCAAAACTTTGTCCCCACGGCGGCACCTGCGACCGAGGACGATTATTACGCCGAGTACTTGGCGCCGATATTCAGTTGCCGGGTCGTTGAAACTTTGGATCAAGCGATTGATCACATTAATCAATACGGCAGCGGCCATACCGACGCCATTGTGACCGCATCGATTGACGCCGCGCGGCAATTTCAGCGCGACGTGGACTCGGCCAGTGTCATGGTCAACGCATCGACCGCGTTTGCGGACGGGTTCGAGTACGGTTTGGGCGCCGAAATCGGGATCTCCACCGACAAGATTCATGCCCGCGGGCCAGTCGGGCTCGAGGGGCTGACCAGCCAAAAGTGGGTGGTTTGGGGTCAGGGGCAGACGCGTTCTTGAAGGCCATTTACGGCGGTACCTTTGATCCGCCGACCTTGGCCCACATGGCCGCTGCCCAGGCGTTTCACCAAGCGCTCGGCCAACCGATTACCTGGATGCCTAACCATCAGTCGCCCCTAAAGGGCGCCGCTTCAGCGGATGGTCACCGCATCGCCATGTTGTCGGAAATCCTAGACCCCGACCCCAGATTTGATCTAAGTCTGCTCGAGATGCAACGCGCGGGGGCCAGTTACACCGTGGATACGCTGGAACAGTTGCGTGGGGACGACCCTGATCAGCCGCTGATTTGGTGTTTGGGCGGGGACAGTTTTAATAGCATTCAGCAGTGGGGTCGTTGGCAACGTTTGTTAGAC
Organism: uncultured Litorivicinus sp.; assembly: GCA_938091715.1. Lineage (GTDB taxonomy): Bacteria > Pseudomonadota > Gammaproteobacteria > Pseudomonadales > Litorivicinaceae > Litorivicinus. Next base: position 4,013 of record CALKMT010000177.1, on the reverse strand, counting down.
TTCGCCTCATTGGTGGTGGCAGCGCGCCCCGGCAGTCGGCCCGCGCCACCTGCCGAATGGACTGACCGCCAGTGCGAGCTGGCGCATATCACCGATCACCCCGCGGGGTATTGGTGTGAAATAGAAATGACGCAAATGGATCTGGCTTCCAGTCGGGTTAGACAGGCAATAAACAACGGGCAGCCTTGGCAGCATTGGGTCGCGCCCGCGATCGCAGAATACATAAAGGACAATCATTTATATGTCGATGAACACGGCTGAACTGGCCACCCTGGCACGTGAAGCGCTAGAAGATATGAAAGGCAACGAAATCATCGAGATCGATGTTTCCAAGCAAACCTCGGTGACCGATACCCTACTGGTTGTATCGGGCACCTCGAATCGGCACGTACGGTCGTTGGCCGAAAACGTAGTCGAGGAATCGAAAAAGAACGGCCACCGGCCGCTGGGCATGGAAGGTCAGGACAGTGGCGAGTGGGTGCTGGTCGATCTGGGTTCGGTGGTGGTCCACTGCATGCTGCCCGAGACGCGTCAGTTCTATGACCTGGAGCGCCTGTGGGAGCGTCGTCCTGGCGACAGTCTGGATATGCCCGAGTCTTAATGGACAACCAGCTCCTGTGCGTTGGGCATAAACCCCCGAGCTGGGTGCTAGAGGGCGAAGCCCAATACCTAAAACGCCTGCGACCCGCCCTTCGGGTCCAGGTCTTGGCGCCGAGCAAGTCCGCCAGCGCCGAGCAGCGCAAGCAACAAGAGTCGGAACTGATTCGCACAAAGCTGGTCAAAAATGCCTGGGTCGTCGCGCTGGACGAAGGCGGCCAGGAATACAACTCGCGAGCACTGGCCGAAGCGGTCAGTAAATGGCAACGCCACGGCCGTCCTTTGGCCTTTGTTATTGGCGGCGCAGACGGCTTGGATCCCCAGTTTTTATCCAGCGCAGATGCGCGCTTGTCTTTGTCCAAGCAAACATTGCCGCACGCCTTGGTGCGGGTGTTTTTGGCCGAGGCGTTATACCGGGTGCAATCGTTACAGGCGGGACATCCGTACCATAGGGATTAATAGGGCGTGTTTAAGTCCGATTTACGACAGATTTACAACCGACAACAAGAGCGCCAGGTGTTTATCCACCGGGCGATCATTGGGTTTGTTGTGATTTGTCTGCTGTCCCTGGGACTGCTCGCTCGAATGGCCTATTTGCAGGTCGTACAGCACGACACCTATCAAGATCTGGCGACTCAAAACCGAGTTCAGCACGAAGCCGTTGCGCCGCCCCGAGGCCTGTTGTACGACCGAGATGGGCGTCTGATTGCGCTGAACCGCCCGGTCAAGGACTTGGTGGTGGTGCCCGAGCAGGTCAAGGACATCGATAGCACCATCGAGGTGGTTCGCAGCCTGATCGAGTTGTCAGACGAGCAGGTCGAGCGCTTCGAGAAACGCCTTAAGCAGCGCCGCCGGCCCTTTCAAAGTGTGACTTTGCGGTCAAAGTTAAGCGAAGCCGAAGTCGCGTCAATCAGCGTCGATAATTATCGCTTGCCCGGGGTTCGTATCGAGGCGCGCCTGGCGCGCTACTACCCCTATGGCGATTTACTGACCCATGCCATCGGCTACGTCGGCCGCTTAAACGTCAGCGAGCTGGAAAAGGTCGATGGCAAAAATTACGCGGCCACCGAGTACCACGGCAAGTTAGGGGTCGAGCGATTCTACGAAAGCGACCTGCATGGCCAGGTCGGCTTGCGTCAGGTCGAGACCAATGCCCGGGGCCGGGTCATGCGGGTGCTGACCCAAACCGATCCCGTGCCGGGGGCAGACCTGACGCTGTACCTGGATGTTGAATTGCAAAAGGCTGCGACCGATGCGCTGGCCGGGCGCCGGGGCAGTGTGGTGGTGATGGATGTCCGCACCGGGGGTATTTTGGCCATGGTGTCGGCGCCCAGTTACGACCCCAATCCTTTTGTTACAGGGATCTCCAGCGCAGCCTATCGCGAGCTGCGCCAAGACCCGCAAATCCCCCTGTACAACCGAGCGATCCGAGGACAGTACCCACCGGGTTCAACCATCAAACCCTTGTTGGCGATGTCGGGGTTAGAAGCCGGAACCGTGAATTGGGACCAGCGTCAATTTGACCCAGGCTTCTATCAACTCGGTGGCGAGGGTCGTCGCTACCGGGATTGGTTGCGCACTGGACATGGTTATGTTCGTTTGGCTGATGGAATCATCGAGTCCTGTGACATTGTGTTTTATGACTTGGCGGTCAAGACCGGAATCGACTCCATGGCCGAGTACTTGGGGCAATTTGGCTTCGGCCGAGAGCTGGGTATGGACATATGGGGCGACGCGTCAGGAATTTTGCCCAGTCGCGAGTGGAAGCGATCGCAAGGCCGGGGCGTTTGGTTTCCGGGGGAAACGGTCATTTCCGGCATCGGTCAAGGATTTTGGCTAACAACACCTTTGCAATTGGCTGCCAGCACTGCGGCGATTGCCAACAAAGGCCTGTGGCGCGAGCCTCGCATGGTGGCTTCCAGCTCACTGGGCGATCTGCCGACGGTTGAGCGTCCGCTGCAAATCGAGATTCCCAACAAGGACCCGCGTAACTGGGAGCGGGTCATCAAAGCCATGGTGGATGTGATGCACGGCAATCGGGGTACGGCCCGCGCGGTAGGCGCGGATGCCCAGTATCGGATTGCGGGCAAGACAGGGACCGCACAGGTACGAGGTCTCGGCGAGGACGAGGACTACGACGCCGACGAGATTGAAGAACGCTTCCGCGACCATGCCTTGTTCGTCGGGTTCGCCCCGGCAGAGGCGCCCGAGGTGGCCATTGCTGTGATTGTTGAAAATGGCGGTGGTGGATCCAGCACGGCTGCCCCGTTGGCCAAAGAAGTCTTGGATGCCTACATGCTAGATCCGCAATCCGGCCAACTTCGAGTCAGCGCCCGATGAGCCAACCCGAATCGCTGGTCGGCTATCGTCGAGCCCCGGGCCTAATCCGCTGGTTGGGGCTGGACGGTCCTTTGCTGGCGGGATTGTTGGCGATCATGGGCTTTGGCCTGTATGTGCTTTACAGCGCCACGGGCCAAGATTTGGATCGCGTAATAGCTCAATCCATTCGCCTGGGCGTTGGGCTAATTCTGATGGTGGTGGTGGCCCAATTTCACCCGCACCGGATTCGCCTGTTAACGCCCATCGGCTATGCCTTTGGTTTGTTACTGCTGGTGCTGGTGTTGTTATTTGGCACCGGGGCCAAGGGGGCCCAGCGCTGGTTGGATCTGCCGGGCTTGCCGCGCTTTCAACCCAGTGAGTTGGTCAAGATTTTGGTGCCCATGATGGTGGCATTGTGGATCAGTCGCGAGCGTCTGCCGATCCGAATTTCCGTGGTCTGGGTGGCCCTAATCATGGTCGCCGTGCCAGTGGCCATGATCGCCAAACAGCCCGATCTGGGCACATCGCTGTTGGTGGCCGCCTCGGGGCTGTTTGTTATTTTATTGGCCGGGCTCAGCTGGCGTTGGATCCTGGGCGCCGCAGCTGCCGGGGCGGTCGCGCTACCGCTGATCTGGATCAACATGCGTGAGTATCAGCAGCAACGGGTGCTGACCTTTTTGGACCCTGAGTCCGACCCATTAGGGGCGGGCTGGAACATCATTCAGTCCAAAACCGCGATTGGATCCGGGGGCTTTTTCGGCAAGGGGTGGCAAGCCGGCAGCCAAGCCCAATTGGACTTTCTGCCCGAGAGTCACACCGATTTTATCATCGCGGTATTAGCCGAAGAGTTAGGACTGGTTGGCGTTGTGTTGCTGTTGTCCTTATACCTGTTTGTGATTGGTCGTTGTTTGGTACTGGCCAGTCGAGCCGGGGAAACCTGGGGTCGATTGCTGGCGGGCGCGCTGACGATGACGATTTTCGTGTATGTGTTCGTGAACATCGGAATGGTTAGCGGCATCTTGCCGGTCGTCGGTGTCCCATTGCCGCTGGTCAGTTACGGCGGGACCAGCGCGGTGACCTTGCTGGTGTCCTTTGGC
>CALKMT010000176.1 GCA_938091715.1 uncultured Litorivicinus sp. | reverse complement strand
TCGCTGATAGCCATGCCAACGCCTTGGGCAGCCCATATCTAGAGCTGTTCCGCAAGCAAGGCAAGGAAGTTTTGCTGCTGTCGAACCGCATTGACGAATGGCTGGTGAGTCATTTGAACGAGTACAAGGGCAAGAAAATTGTTGATATCGCCAAGGGCGATGTGGACATGGAAAAGCTGTCCAGCAAAGAAGACGCCAAAGCGTTGAAGGCCAAGGCCAAAGAGGCCAAGGACCTGCTAAAGCGGATGCAGGATGTTCTAGGAGACGCGGTCGAAGAAGTCCGGGTCTCCGGACGACTGGTGGAATCACCTTCGTGCCTGGTCGTGAACGAAAACGACATGGGCATCCAAATGCGCAAGATTTTGGAGGCCTCGGGACAGTCCATGCCAGCAGGCAAACCTATCCTGGAGGTCAATCCTGAGCATGCGCTGATTAAACGACTGGATACAGAGACTGATGAGGACAAGTTTGGGGACCTAACCCATGTACTGTTCGACCAAGCCCGCCTGTCCGCTGGCGACGATTTAGAAGATGCCGCCAGCTACGTCAGACGGGTCAATCAATTACTGTCAAACTAAGCTAACCCACGAAAAGCCCGCATAACGCGGGCTTTTTTATAATCCCTAGGACATCAATTGCGCGTACAGCGATAGCTCGTCGAAAATGCACCACTCATTGACGATCTTGCCATCGCGTAGCTCAAAGTGACTGGCGCCCAGCAAAGCCACTCGTTGACCTGTGCCTGCGCCAAACATTGATTCTTTGGCGTGATCGGCTACCAACGACCAGCGCAGCGCCACCCGAACCGGTTTGCCCGGTGTTTGTTTGACGATCACATGATGGGCAACGAATTCAGCATTGGCCAACCCGCTCAAGCGCGCATCGGTCCAGTCAGCCATCCGCTCCAACCCATAACTCAAATGATGGCCCGACCCCTCGAATCGAACGGCCCGATCGTAGTACGCGCCGTACAACTCCCGGCCAGCCAACTGGCCGAAGCGCGCTTTATAAGCATTAAGGACCGGGGCGGCCAACGCTGGGTCGCCACATTCGATGTATTCGTCGCTCCAACGCTCAACCAACTGGTCCGCCGGCGTATCGCCGTCCCGATTGCCATTGGCCACCATGCGCTGGACCTGATCCTTCGGATCAATCCCCAACTGTACGGCCACGCCACAATTATCGCGCACCAGGTATTCATCGACGATTTGATCGGCTTTGCAGATGCAATCTGCGATGGTCAGCATGGTGATCGCCTGCCCCGACGCTGGTCCAAACAAACCATCACCTAACTTGGTCGCCGGTGAGCGGACCCGATGCGAGGAATAAAACACCTCGTCACTCCAGTCCCCAATGATGATGTCTTCAGCCAACAAGTGGCGGTCAGGGAACTCGTTGAGAGTGGCCCAGGTTCCGGCGATGACGGGGTCGACCCCTACCGAATAGGACATCGGGGTTTTGACTGGGCAATCGACGCTGTACCAATCCTTGATCAAATCGACGCCACGTTCTTCCCAAATCCGATAAGTGATATCGATAATGTAGTGTTCTGGCGAGGTAAAGTGATCTGAAAAGCCCTGCATACCCATGTGTTATTCCTTGTTGTTTTGTGCAGAAAGCCTAAGCCAATGCATTCGGATTCACAATCCTGATCGCCAGGTTATCGTGCCCCTCGAACGCTAGTCGACGTTGACCGCGAGCGGCTCACTTTGGGCCATGGGAAAACCCTCGCTTTCCCACGCGTCGGTTCCTTGGGGAAACCAATAAACCTTTGAGTATCCAAAATTAGAAACGTGCTGGGCCGCGTTCCACCCCATCCAGCAACTGTCGATACAAAACACCACAACCGGGTCGTTGGGCGTTTTCAATCGCTCGGCCAAATTTTCCTGTAAATAGGCCTGCATGTCGTCTTCAGGCCGGCCGAAACCGACATTGGGCAGCCACAGGCTGCCTGGAATGCTCATGCGGGTTGGGTGATCAGGCCAGGTGCCGTCCAATTCGTCATAGCGCCCAGTGGTGATTGACAACACGTCAATAAACAACGCACCTGATTCCCAAAGGACATGGGCCTGCCGAGCGTCGATGGTCGTCCCGCCCGGGACCTGCTCTGGCGTTGGTTGAGTGTAATTGTGAACACGAAACCCAGTTTGCGGATCGAAATCCGCGGCGGTTGCGGCCAGGGCTATCGCCGATAACAGTCCACCGATGAGTTTCGTGATGTTCATGGTTACTCCGCCAAGTTACCTTCAACGCTGAGACCTAGAGACGTCCAAGCCTGCATACCGCCTCGATAGTACTTTAACTTGTCGGCGGGGTAACCCAGGCTGACCAAACTAAAGGCTGCCCGGGCAAACATAGAAGGCGTTTGGCCGCACCAGTAACCGTTGCAGTAACCCACCAGTGTTTTGGCGTTGTCAAAGTTCAGGGAACCATCGTCACCCTCGGAAACGCCGAACATCTCGGTCAGATAAAACAGGGCATCGTCCTTGTTGTCAGCAAAGTTTTTGAACGAGACATTGGTGGTGCACGGGATACGCAGATCGTTGTGCCAGTTTTCGGTTCGAGTGTCCAAGACCATAATAGAATCGTCGACCGAGGCCTCCTCCATCATTCTAATAAACTCGATCTCGCCCAGCGTTTCGATCCCCGGGGCGATCGTCATCGGTTGCGGCGTGCCCTGACCGGTCTTGGCATAAGCCGGATGGATCACCGTGCCCTGAACCTGGTTTCTTTCGATCACGCAGGTTTGCTCGCCCAGCTCGACGGTCACTGATTTGACCCCTTTCATGACCATCGGTCCGCCGCCGTGGCCTTCGGCCCAGACAGGGGTAGCCACTGACAGCACAGACGCGATCAGGCATCCTTTCACGATTGATTGCATAACATTTCTCCTTATGTTCCTCGCATAATAACTTTACACTAAGGAAATAAGGTTAGAACTTTAAGCTATAAGGAGTCTGCGAATGAAACGGTCCTACTGGGTGGCTAGCTGTTTAAGTCTAAGCCTCTGCTCCACGGCATTTGCACAGGAGCCCATCGAGAACAATGGCTTGCATGCCGACTGGTATCCCGGTGACAACAGCACCGCAGTGATCGTGTTACACGGCACGCTGGCCCACAAACGCATGGAAATCATCGAGACTCTGTCATCCTTGTTCAACGAGGACTATGACTATCCGGTTTTGGCCCCGAACCTTGCGCTTAACCAACCGGATCGAGCAGGCATGGTCGACTGTGCCCTGCCCCACGACCATCAGCACATGGATGCGGTAGATGAGTTGGCCGGCTGGGTGGATTGGCTAGAACAAAAAGGGTACGAACAGATCGCCATCCTGGGTCATAGCCGCGGGGGCGCGCAGGTTGCCAAGTACCTGACCCAAGCCGCAGACAGTGTTGTTGCAGCCGCCCTTGTTGCGCCGGCCACCTACGATGCCGACAAAGCCATCGCAGGCTATGACGCTGCCACTGGACAATCACTGGACACACTGTTGGCCAGTGCCGCGGCCATGCCGGGCTCCAAAGAAATGACCGTGCCACGTTTTGTTTATTGTGAGAACGCCACGGTAACGGCCGCCGCCTTCCTGGGCTATCATCAGCCCAATGCGGAATTTGACACGCCTACCTTGCTGGAATCGGTCCAAGTGCCGGTTCAGATTTTCATTGGCAGCGAGGACCGCGTCGTTGAAGACCTGGCCGAAAAACTAGCTGAGCATGATCTGCCCGACACCCTACAAACCGTCACGGTGGAGGGTGCGGATCACTTTTTCAGGGACCTGTATGCCGATGATGTGGTGGCTGAATTTGCCGAATTTCTGGATCGCTAGCCTAGCGTTTGCGTTAGTTCCCTTGGCCCAGGCAGTGGATTTTGAGTCCAAGCCTGGCGCCGCGCTGGTGTTCGTCACTCAGACCGGCTGTCATTTTTGTGACCGCCTGGACCAGCAAGTCATCTCGCCGTTGGAAGCCTCTGGTTTGTTTACCGGTACGGTCCAACTGGCCAGGGTCTCGATTGATCCAGGTCAGCAGGTCACCGACCATGAAGGGCTTTCCCAAGCGGCGAGTACCTGGGCTTCAAATTATGGGGCCTACGGCACCCCGACCCTGTTGCTGTTGCGCGCCGATGGCACCCTGGATGCCGAGCCGCTGTATGGCGTACCGGATGCCATCGACTTTTTCGGCTACAAAATCGAACAAGCCGTGGCGGAACTGGCCAAGCATCCCTAGAGCCAGCTAGCCAGATCCAGGCGTTCGAAAAACCATACCAATCCCAACAGGGCAATACCCAACGACCCTGGATTGACTACCCAGGTGCGGTAGCCCTCGGGCGTGCGAAACCAGCGGGCGATTAACAAATAAGCCGCCAAAATAACCGCTAATTGCCCCAGCTCAACCCCAACATTGAACGCCACCAAAGCCCAGGCGAAATCCGCTGTCGGCATCCCAAAGTCCGCCAGCACCGAGGCAAACCCCAATCCGTGCAGCAAGCCAAAGGCAAATACCACCGGCAGCCGAAAGCGACTCACGCCTCGACTGAATAGGTTTTCGATGCCGATGTAAGCAATGGACAGTGCAATTAACGGCTCAACAACACGGGGGGGCAATTCCACCCAACCATACATGCCCATCGCCAAGGTAATAGAGTGCGCCAGGGTAAACATGGTCACTTGCCAAAGCAGCGGAGTCAGTTGTCGAGACAGCAAGAATATGCCCAGCACAAATAGGATGTGATCGAGGCCCAGAGGCACAATGTGCTCGAATCCGCTCGCCAAATAAGTACCCATCACCTGTGCCAAAGGCGGTTTGGTGAACACCTCGACTAGGGAAAACGGCTGAGTCGGCACATCCGATTTAATCCACTGATGGGGTGACCAGTGATACGCCTCACGCTCAATATCCACCTGCCGAACCCGGGTCGCGTGATCCCCAAAGCGTTCGGGGTAGTACCACGTCAGCTCGGACGCAGACCGACTCACTTTTCCGGTAAGGACAACAACGCTGTTGCGCGGCACTTGGGTATACCCCGGCGCAGGAATATTCACCGCGGATATCTGCAGCTCGACCGGCTCGTCGTCCGCCAGCAGTTGAACCCCCTGCAACAGATCGTCATGAAAACGTTCGAAAGCCTGAGTTAGTTCCGGGGCTGACATCTCACGATAGACGTCGTATTCCTCAGCGTTCGGCGCCTCGGTGGTATTTTGAAAGCGGCCATTAATGCCGGTAAGCAAGGCTTCGATGCTGGTACGTAATTCAACCTCTACCACTTCGGTTGAATACACGCTAATTTCGACCAAGGCTGGCTTCACAACGTCCGCACGAGCTTGGTAGAATAACGATATAACTAAATAGAATAATGCTAAAATTCCAGTATGAAGTCTCACGAATTCGTGACTCCCAATGGCAAATAATAAAGCCACGCAAGAAGTGCGTAGGCGTACGACTTTGGGTAGCCTGAAGTCACCCAATCGAGGAAGAAACTATGACAACACTGGCTCGCCGTCAATTCTTACAAGGGCTCGCCGCCGCGGCAGCCGCCGGTAGCATACCGGCGATGTACAGCGCCCGAGCCTTGGCTAGCAACCAAGCACCCGATGGCTTTTACGATGTCCCAATGCAAGGCGACGCACGGATTTTGCACATCACCGACGTGCATGGGCAGTTGAAACCGGTCTACTTCCGAGAGCCCAACGTCAACCTAGGCGTGGGGGATGCCTTCGGGCGAGCACCGCACCTGGTGGGTCAGAACTTCCTAAAGGAAATGGGCATTGCTGAAAACTCCCCAGAAGCCTATGCCTATACCTATCTAAACTTTTTACAGCAGGCCGAGCGCTTTGGCCGGACCGGTGGCTTCTCGCATGTCAAAACCCTGCTGGATCGCTTACGTGACCAAGCAGGCGGCCGTGCCAACACCCTCACCTTGGACGGTGGCGATTTGTGGCAAGGCTCGGGGACCTCACTTTGGACCCGCGGCGTGGATATGGTTGAAGCCTCCAACATTCTGGGCATTGACGTCATGGTGGGACACTGGGAATTCACCTACCGCGAGGAAGAAGTCCTCTCAAACGTGGCGCTGTTCAAAGGCGACTTTATCGGCCAGAACGTCAAGGTCTTGGAAGACTCCTTGTTCGATGATGCCTACTTTGAATTGGTCGAACGCTTTGATGGCCGTGGACTGTATGACGAGGACTCAGGCCACGCGTTCCAGCCCTACGTCATGAAAGAGGTCAACGGCGCGCGCATTGCGGTTGTCGGTCAGGCATTCCCACGAACATCGAATGCCAACCCCCGAGAATTTTTCCCCGACTGGTCGTTTGGCCTGCGCGAAGACGACATGGCCGAACTGGTCGAGCAAATTCGTGGCGACGAGAACCCCGATGCCGTCGTCCTGGTGTCGCACAACGGCATGGACGTCGACGTCAAAATGGCCGAACGCGTACCTGGACTGAACGCCATCTTTGGCGGCCACACCCACGACGGTGTTCCCAAGCCATTGAAAATCAAGAACGCCGGTGGCGGCGACTGCTGGGTCACCAATGCGGGCTCGAACGGCAAGTTTGTTGGCTGCATGGACATGGCGATCGAAGGCGGCCAGATCAAGCAGATTAATTACCATCAGATGCCGGTGATCTCGGAGTGGCTAGAGGCCGACAAGGAGATGGAGGCCTACATCACGCAAATGCGCTCGACCCAATACGACGAGACCGTGATCGAGGCGCGCAACAAGAAGTGGCAGAACAACCCAGCCCGGGTCGGCAAGACCTATGAGAGCATCTTGAGCGAAAAACTGGCCAAGGCCGATCGCACCCTGTACCGCCGCGGCAATTTTATGGGCACTTGGGACCAGGTGATTTGCAATGCACTGCGCTGGGAATACAAAGCAGACATCAGCCTATCCGCGGGCGTTCGCTGGGGCACCACCACCCTGAAAGGCGACTGGATCACCATGGAAGACGTGATGAACCAGTGCGCGACCACCTATTCAGAGACCTAC
>CALKMT010000175.1 GCA_938091715.1 uncultured Litorivicinus sp. | reverse complement strand
AGCTGTTGCTCGAGCCGGGCCAGGGTGGTGGGCTGCACGTCGGGCACCAGTCCAGTCAGGCGTGCGGCGGCCTTGCCGGTGGGTGCGCTTAGGGCGACTCGGCCGGTGGGCTTGATCAAGCTTAGATACGCTTGGACCAGGGCCCGAATCACCGTGGATTTGCCGGTGCCTGGGCCACCCAGTAACAGCCCAAAGTGGCTACGAACCGCCAGATCAATGGCGCTAAGCTGACCTGGATTCAGCGGGTGCGTTTGAGCCGCGGCAATGGCTTGAAGCGCTTCATGTTGCTCCGCCGACAGGTCAGTAATCGTCGCTCGCGCCAGCAGATCCTGAGCCAATCCGGATTCCTGTTGATGGCTGCGCTCAAGGTAGACAAATTCTCCAGACTGGATCAGGGCGCCGGCCTCGAGTGCTGCCTCGATGGGCCCCAGCTGGGCGCGAGCCACGGCGGTATTGCCGCTTAACCAGGCCTCGGCCACGGGCAGGGTCTGCTCGGCGACTTGGGGGCCGAATTGGCGGGTCAGGCTGTCCGCCAGCTGTGCCAGAATCGCGCTCATACCGGGGCTCCGGTTAGGGCCTGATCCAGCGCCTGAATGGCCGTGGGGGTGATTTCCCAACGCACACAGGCGGTCGGTACCCGGACAAAGTGGTAAATCGCGCCGCCTAGGTGTCGCGCGGGTTGATAATCCGGTAGGCGCTGCGCCAGCAAGCGATGCAGGGCCACCAGATACAGGCCGGCTTGCAGGTCATAGCGATGATGGGCGACCTGGGCCAGCATGTTGGCCTCGGTGTAGTCCTCCTGGCTGCCCAGGAAATTACTCTTGTAGTCCAGCACCCAGTACCGCCCGTCTGCCTCTAGGGTGACATCCAGACTGCCCTTCATCAGCCCCACCAGTTGCTCTCGAGGTAAGGGGGTGCGGTGCGCCATGGGCCAGTCGGCTTGAATAATCCGATCGACGGTCTCGGCATCGACCCGCCCAAGCGCCAGGTGAAAGTCCATTTCTGGCAGCGTGGTGACCTCGGCCAGGCAGCGCCGGCCAGGCAAAATAGGCGCCTGAACAATGTCCTCGATCCAGGCCAAAATGTCCTCCACCTCGGACACCCCAAGGGCCGTGAGCAATGGCGTCGCCCGCTCGGCACTGAGTTGGCCTTGCAGACGCCAATCCAACAATCGGTGCAATAAATCCCCGGCCTGCGGCCCCTTGGGATAGCGGCCAGCGGGGCCGTCCAGATCGTGGTCCGCCCGCTCGGCCCGGGGCAGGTCAACCCCCTGGATCCAGCCACTGAAGCTGTGCACTCGCCACGCATCATTCAGGTAAGGGTTATCCAAGCCCGGTGGAATCGCCAAGGGCGCGTCTTGGCTTGCGGATTTGGTCCCTCGCGGGGTTAGTGCAAATGGCACGGCCGCTTCACGGCGCCAGTTTTGTCCCAGTTGGCATTTCTCGCTGCCCCCCAAAATCAACAGATGCTTGGCCCGGGTCACGGCCACGTACAGCAGGCGCTGGGCCTCGGCCTCGGCTTGTTGCTGTTGGCGCGCTTGGCTGTGGGGTTCCGGCGCTAGTTCGATCAGGGTTTGTTGACCGTCGGACTGAATAAAAAAGGCAGACTTTTTCGTACTCGGAGCCACCGGCACCAGCACCACGGGATACTCCAAGCCCTTGGCACTGTGAATGGTGGTGATCACCACGGCTTCGTTGTCCGAGGGTTGCGGCATGTGTTGTTTGTTGCGATCCGGGCGGCGGCACCAGCGCACCGCGTCCATCGGATGTGGCGCGTCGATACGTTCGGCCAGGTCCAAGAACTCAGCAATCGCTGCCAGGCCAAATTCCTGGCTTTGTAATTGGTCCAAATCGGGTCCGCTGTGGACAAAGGCCCGGGCGGCGGCCAGGGGGCCCTTTTGCAGCCACTGTTCATGGCAGTGCTGTATGCGTTGCATCAGGGCCAGGGTCGCGTCGGGCTGGTCGCGAAAATCGCTCCAGCGTGAACGATGGATGCCACTGACGGCATAGGGGACGGTGGCCCGTGCCTTGCGGCTGTCGCTGGGCTCGGCGCAGGCCAGGGCAAAGTGCGCGAAACTCTGATAGCCCTCACCGGCCCGGGCGTGTTGGGCCTTTAACCGAGCACCGATGCCAAAGGGGGCTAGGGCTTCGCGCAGGGCTTTGCCGTCGTCCCACCGGTTGACCAGAATCGCAATGTCCCCGGGTCGAAGTCGCTGGCCGTCGGGCTTTGATGCGCCGGCTTGTAACAGCGCTGCGCAGGCATTGGCCGCTTTTTCCAAGGCGTCTTTGCTGGCCTTGCTCACCTCAAGCCATTGAATGGGGGCCATGGCCTGGCCCTGCAGGATCAGGGCGCCCTCGTCCCGGCCGGCATCGATGGATTGATAATCCGCGTCGCCAGAAAAGGGGTCGGGCTGTTGTTCATAGGCCTGGTTAAGGCCCGCTACCAAGGCTTCGGACATGCGAAAGCATTGGTCGATCGAGTGAATGTTATCCGCATCCACCCAGCGCCGGGCGCGTTGATAGGCCGCAATGTCACCCCCGCGAAAGCTGTACAGGGCTTGCTTGGGGTCACCGATCATCAACAGCGTGCCGCGCTCGTCATACACCCGTTGCAGGATGGCCAACTGATCCGGGTCGGTGTCCTGGAATTCATCCACCAGGGCCACGGGCCAACGTTCGGCCAGCGTTTGAGCAAACTCCGCATCCGTGAGCGCATCTCGTAGGCGTTTGACCTGATCGTCCGGTTCGGCCAGGCGCTGCAGGGTCTTGGTTTGCTCGAACTGGTGTTCCCAGCGCAGAAACAGATCCCGCCACAGTGCGCCTTGTAGCCGTTTGCAGGCCTGTATCAGATCACTAAACGGCGTGATGAATTTGTGCGAGTCGCCAATGTTGGCAATGGCCATCAGATCGCCGTGTTCAATGGCCTGGCGCAGGGTCTCGCGGTGGGGTTTGGCGGGCTTTTTATGCGCCTCTATTTGGTCCACATCGCTTTGATGCAGCTCGGCCAGGGCCAGCGCTTGGGCCTCGTCAATGGAGACCGAAGGCTGCAGCGCCCGGGCCTTGAAGTTAAATAAATTGCCCAGCGTCGTCAGGGCCTTTTCCGGGCTGCCCAGGGACTGAGTCAGCCACAGGGCGCGCTCGCCCAAGGCCGCTTCGCACTCGGCCCAGACGGTTTCCATGGCCCGGGCTTTTAGCGCTGGCAGCGAATCGCTGACCTCAAAGGGCACCAGGCGATCAAACTCTCGCACCGCTTGACCGGCCCAGCCGTGCAAGGTCGTGACCGCGGCGTCGTCTAGGGTCTGCAGGCGCAGCAACAATTTGTGTTGCAGCTCGTCCCGGTCAAATTGGCTTAGTAAATGCGCGGCCAGTGGATCGTCGTCGGGCCGGTCCAGATGGGCCAGCAGGCTGTCGATGCGTTGTTGTAGGCGTTGTTGTAATTCGGCGGTGGCGGCTCGGGTAAAGGTCACCATCAGCACCTGGTGTGGCATCAAGTCCCACTCAAGGCTGGCCCGGATCCACAAAATGATCGCGTTATAGGTCTTGCCGGTGCCAGCGCTGGCCTCAATTAGGTGCCGGCCGGACAGCGGCAATTGATAGGGATCAAGGCGTGCCATAAAAGCGCTCGGGGTCCGGGGTCAG
>CALKMT010000174.1 GCA_938091715.1 uncultured Litorivicinus sp. | reverse complement strand
TTTTCTGGGGCCGCCAGGGCACCGCAGGCGAAGTGATCTTGAACGAAGGCGACATCTTCAACATCCCCACCCCGGTGTTCCGTGGCTTTGAAAACGTCGGCGACGATTACGGCATGATCATGGCGGTACTCGGCGGCGACGATGCGGGGGGCGGTGTGATTTGGGCGCCTCAGGTCTTGGAAGACGCCCAGGCACACGGTCTGGTGCTGGGCGACAACGGGCAGTTATACGACACCAAACAGGGCCAAACATTACCCGCCGGCGTACAACCCCAGGCGCCGCTGAGCGAAGCGCAATTGGCCGAGCATCCAGAAACCCCCAACAGCGCGGTGGTGCCTCATTTTGTTCGCCGCTATTGGGATTTAATGGCGCTGTCAGATCGTCAACCCGTGCGGGTTATCGGCGATGGCGCATCGATTCACGACCGGCCCGGCTTTGAGGTGGACTTCGTCTCTCGGGGCTCGCTGCAGGGCGCGTATGCGGTGGACCGACACGAGGTCCTGATGGGCATGCGCGGTCACTGGAAACTCAGCATTGCGGATCAGTCCTGGATCATCAATCCCGGCGACACCGTACTGGTTCAGCCCAACGCACACCGCACGCTGAAGCCCTGCGTCTCGGGTGAAGCCAGCCTGTATCGGGTTTGCGGCACCGATGACGCCCCAGGACCGACACTAGGATTTTGATTTAGGGCCCGGCGTGCGCCAAAAGTAGCCGGGCAATCACTTGCTTCTGTGCGGTGCAACATTAAAATGCGGTTCAGATTCGATGGACCGGACTATGCAACTTCGCACGCTTCTACACAGTAAACTTCACCGGGTGACGGTCACCGCCGCCGAGCTGCACTACGTGGGCTCCTGTGCGATTGACGCGGATTTGATGCGCGCCGCCCACCTGATGGAATACGAGCAGATCGATCTGTGGAATGTTTCAAACGGCGAGCGCTTCCAGACCTATGCCATTGAGGCCCCGGCCGGCAGTGGCGTGATCTCGGTCAATGGGTCCGCTGCGCGCAAGGCCGAGGTCGGGGATTTGTTAATCATCGCCAGCTGGGTGCAGTCCACCGCCGAGGCCCTGGCCGAGCACCAACCGATCAAGGTGTTCGTCGATGCTCAGAACCGCCAGATCAGCGAACAAGCCGCCCTGGACGCTCAGCTGCCGCGATAGGTCGAGTAGCCAAAACTCGAGAGCAACAGCGGCACGTGATAATGCGTCTGATCATAAATACTGAATCGGATCGGCACTTGGGTCAGATAACGATCCGACCCACCACTGGCGCGTAAATAGGCGCCAGCCTCGAAAACCACTTCGTACTCTCCTAGCTCGGTGTCGTCCTGTTTAAACAGGCCGCCATCGACCCGGCCGTCGGCGTTGGTGGTATAGCGACCCAGCTCAACTCGCTGTTCACCCTGGACTCGATACAGGGTCAGGGTCAGGCCCTGGGCAGGACAACCCTGCGCGGTATCCAAAACATGTGTCGACAACGATGCCACGGTGTTCTCCTTGGTCAGTGAATGTGTTTCAGCGCGGGATGCTCAGACATCTCTGCTTCAATAAAGTCCAGCAACAAGCCAATTTTAGCCGGCCGGTGCGCGCGCTCGGGCATAAAGGCATTGATGCGCAGGTTCGGCGGTGCGTACTGCTCAAGCACCGGGGTCAATTGGCCCTGCTCCAAGCGATCGTACAACGACCAGACCGAATGCTGGATAAAGCCCAAGCCATCGCAGGCCCAGCCCTCAAGGCTGCTGGAGACCGAGGCTTCCAGGCCGCCGGATAATCGCAACATCTGGTTGCCCTCGGGCAGGTGCACCTGCCATTGAAACTGCATCGACCCGGGAAAGCGCAGCAACAGGCAATCGTGCTCTTTTAGATCCGCCGGCACCTGGGGCCGCCCCGCCGACTGCAAATAGTCGGGGCTGGCAGCAATGACCCAGCGATCCTGGGCCAAGGGACGCATGACCAGTGATGAGGTCTTGGGGTAGCCATGGCGGATGGCCAGGTCAAAGTTTTCCTCGATCAAATTCACCACACGGTCCGAGCGGTGCAGACGCACATCGACACTGGGATAGGCCTTGCGAAAACGCCCCAGAATAGGCGCGATGACCTTTTGCCCCAACAAATCTGGCGTACTGATGCGGATTACGCCCTGGGGCGAGTTTTGCATTTCTTCTAACTGCAGCAGGGTCTCGCGCATTTTCTCGCGCAGCTCGCGGCAGGTTTGGTAGTACACCACCCCGGCCTCGGTTGGACTGACGCTGCGCGTGGTGCGATTGAGCAGGCGAATGCCCAGGCGCTCTTCTAGTTTTGCGATGCGTGCACTGACCACCGCGGTCGAGACCCGCAACACTCGCCCGGCCTTGGAAAAGCTGCCCTGCTCAACCACATGGCAGAAGACCTCGGCGTCATCGACCCGATGCATGGTTAGCGGCTCTGCAACCAGAGGCCCAGCTGGCGGCGTTCATCGTCGGTCATGCCACTGGCGTTGCCCATCGGCATGGCCCGGCCATTGACCGCCTGGGCCAGGATCCCGGCTTGATTGCGTTGGATCGCCTCGAGGGTATGCAGCTGCACGCCCTTCATGGCGGCGGCCGCGACCGGCCCATGACAGGCCACGCAATGGGTCTGCACGGTGCTCATGGCCTGCGCGTCACTGATGATGGCCTCGTCGGCCTGAGCCTGAATCGGCGGCACATACAGAAACCAGGCCAAACCCAGAGTCAAGACGCCGGCCAGGGGCCATTGCCAGTGCATCACCCAGCCCGAGCGTCCTTCGTGGGTAAAGTTAAACCAGCAACGAATCGTGGCACCGATCAACACCACCAGGCCAACCACGACCCACAGCGCCTCGACGGCAAAGGTCATGGGGTAGTGGTTGGACAGCATCAAGAACAACACTGGCAAGGTCAGGTAGTTGTTGAATGTTGAGCGTTGCTTGGCGATTTTGCCGTACACCGCATCGGGCGTGCCGCCAGCTTTGAGCGTGGCGACGACTTTCTTTTGATTGGGGATGATGATGAAGAACACGTTGCCGGTCATCCAGGTGGCAATCACCGCGCCGACGTGCAACAGCACGGCTCGGCCACCGAACACCTGGGAATAGCCCCAGGCCGCCGCCAGCAAAAAGGCAAAAATAATCGCCCCCAAGACCCACAGATTCTGACCCAGGGGCGACTTGCACAACTGATCAAAAAAGATCCACCCCAGCACCAACGAGGCACCGCTGATGGCGATCGCCTGGACGACGGTCAGCTCGGCCACCGCCGGGTCGATCAGATAGGACTGGGCGCCATACCAATAGGTCACGATCAACAGGGCAAAACCCGACAGCCAGGTGAAGTAGCTCTCGTGCTTGAACCAGTGCAATTCCGCCGGCATCCGCTCGGGGGCCACCAAGTATTTTTGCACATGGTAAAAGCCGCCGCCGTGTACCGACCAGGACTCGCCGTGCGCGCCCTGGGGCATGCCCTCACGCTTGCGCAGCGACAAGTCCAGCCAGACGAAATAGAACGAGCTGCCGATCCAGGCGATGGCGGTGATGACATGCAACCAGCGCAACAACAGGCTGGCCCATTCCATAACGTAATCCATTCAGTGACGTCCTCGAGTTGTGTCTGAGTGCATCTTAGGCGCCCGCTTTCCCGGAAGCTGTAAAAAACCTAAGATTACATTGTCAAAAATAAATTGACATTAGAAAGAAACAATTATGCTTTTATAGGCCCAGACGTAGGGATACCGCATGACCGAGCACTACCCCAGAGACCTAATTGGCTACGCCGGCCAACCGCCATCCGCCCACTGGCCGGGCGGGGCCCGCATCGCGGTGCAATTTGTCTTGAACTACGAAGAGGGTGGAGAAAATTCCGTGCTGCATGGCGATCCCGCCAGCGAAGCATTCCTGTCAGAAATCATTGGCGCTGCCGCCTTTCCAGGCCGCCGACACATGTCAATGGAATCCATTTATGAGTACGGCTCCCGGGCCGGCGTTTGGCGCATTCTGGATTTATTCCGTAGCCGCCAGATACCCCTGACTGTGTTTGCGGTCGGCATGGCGATGCAGCGGCATCCTGCGGTCATCGAACAGTGCCTGAAAGACGGCCACGAAATCGCAAGCCACGCCCATCGCTGGATCAACTTTGACGACATGCCGATCGAGCAGGAACGGGCACTGATGGACGCCGCCATCGACGCGCACCAAACGATCGTCGGCGAAAAGCCCAAAGGCTGGTACACCGGACGCACCAGCGAAAACACTCGCGCCCTGGTCGCCGAGCGCGATCACAT
This sequence comes from uncultured Litorivicinus sp., assembly GCA_938091715.1. Classification (GTDB taxonomy): domain Bacteria; phylum Pseudomonadota; class Gammaproteobacteria; order Pseudomonadales; family Litorivicinaceae; genus Litorivicinus. The sequence continues at coordinate 1,584 of CALKMT010000174.1, read as the reverse complement.
TCTGTACGACGCGGACGATTACTCGGACGACTTGCCTTTTTGGAGTACCCAGGTCGAGAAACCTCACCTGGTGGTCCCCTATACCCTGGACACCAATGACATGCGCTTTGCCACCGCCCAGGGCTTTCACACCAGCGAGCAGTTCCTGACTTACCTAAAGGACGCCTTTGACGTTCTATATCAAGAGGGCCAAACCGCGCCAAAAATGCTGAGTATTGGCATGCATTGCCGTCTGCTGGGCCGGCCGGCTCGGTTCAAAGCCTTGCAACAGTTTGTCGATTACATCCTAGGCCACCCGGATGTTTGGGTGGCGCGACGTTTGGATATCGCCAAACACTGGATCCGGGAACACCCTTATGAGCGCTAGTGCACCGCGTCTGCAGCCGACCCCGAGTGAGCTGAATCGGGATGGGTTCGTCGCCGCCTACGGCAGCATTTACGAGCACAGCCCCTGGGTGGCCGAGCAACTGCACCCGCAACTGACCGCCGAGCACGACCGGGCCCTTGGGATGTCCCGGGCCATGACCCACATTGTGAATACCGCAGGCACGCCGGCCCAACTGGCCCTGCTGCGTGCGCACCCCGAACTGGTCGGCAAACTGGAGCTGGCCGAGCTAACCCAAGACAGTCAATCCGAGCAAACCGGGGCTGGATTGGATCAGTGCACCCCGACAGAGCTGGCCGAGTTTCGGGACTTAAACGAGCGTTACAACCAGGCCTTTGGCTTTCCGTTTATTTTTGCCGTCAAGGGCTATCACCGGGTCGAGATTTTACAAGCCTTTCGCCAGCGCATTGATAACGACCCCGACACCGAATTCACCACCGCATTAACTCAAGTCCACCGCATCGGACTGTCTCGCCTGCAGGCGATGGAGACCCCCACATGACTTTTCTAAACCTGGCCAGCGCCAAACTGGGCGCCCAGGCGCGTCAATGCAGCGACGATTCCTTTGCCTCGATGGATCGGCTGTTACAGGATCACGCCCCGGTCTGGAAACAAGACGTCTATGACGACTTTGGCAAATGGATGGACGGCTGGGAGTCCAAGCGGCGACGCAGCGGAGGCTTTGACTGGTGCATCATCGAATTGGCGGTGCCCGGGACGATTGATCACTTCGTGGTCGACACCCAGTATTTTACTGGCAACTACCCACCCGGTGCACAACTTTGGGGTGCCACAGGCGACAGCCAGCCCGCCCCCGACAGCCCCGACTGGGTGCCCTTGTCTGCGCTATTGGAGTTACAGGGCGACAGCCAACAACAGGCCCCCTGCCTGGATACCAACGGTGTGTATCGTTGGCTGAAATTCGACATTTATCCGGACGGTGGCGTGGCCCGATTGCGCGTCATGGGACGCGCGGTAGTCGAGCATGCTGGGGACGCGCGCATCGAGCTGAGCGCCCTGATTCACGGGGGTCGGGTGACCGCCTATTCGGATGCCCATTACGGCGACGTCGAGGCGGTGCTCACCGCCGGACGAGGCCAGGACATGGGTGACGGCTGGGAAACCAAGCGGCGCCGGGAACCGGGCAACGAATGGATCATTCTAGAGCTGGGTGTGCCAGGACGGATCGACGAATTCGA
>CALKMT010000173.1 GCA_938091715.1 uncultured Litorivicinus sp. | reverse complement strand
GGGGCGTATCGTCATTCCGAGCGTCGCGCGGTTTTTATCGGCGACCTGTTTGATCGTGGGCCTCGAGTGCGCTTGGCGGCGCAAATTGCCAGGAGCATGGTCGAAGCCGACCAAGCCGATTGGGTGCTGGGCAATCACGAGCTGGACGTGATGGGCTTGGCACTGGACATTCGCCCCATGACTCGGCACGCCCAGCGCAAGACTCAGGCCACCTTCGAGGATTTTGATCCTGGCGAGCTGCGGTCTCTGTGCCAGTGGCTGACCCACTGCCCCCTGTGGCTGGATTGCGATCAGTGGCGGGCTGTTCACGCCTGTTGGGACGATGCCTCGATTGCGCGGCTGGCTTTGGTGGCGCCCAAAGGAGTCTTTGGTCAGGCGTTTGAGCGGCTCTACCTAGAGGCTGAATTGCGGGATGCGGCGGATATTCTGGTGCGCGGGCCGTCATTGCCGATGCCCAATGGACGGCACTTGTTGGGCGGGGATGGCATTCAGCGTAAAAGCTTCCGGGTCGCGTTCTGGTTGGATGAGCCCGATACGCTGGGTGATCTGGTGTTTCAGCCCGATCCACTGCCAAGCGATGTGCAGCAAGCCCAAATCCAACCCGGTCAGATGGCCAAGTTGCCGCACTATGCGGCGGATCGAGTGCCTTTGTTTTTTGGTCACTACTGGCGACGGGGCCGGCCCTCCTTGCTGGCGCCGAACCTGGTGTGTTTGGATTACAGCGCGGTGTTGCGTGAAAAACTGGTGTGCTATTCACTAGAGCCAGGACAAGCCCTGAACCCAGCACACTTTAATTGGATTCAAAGTGAGGACGAATGGCGCTGAACGCTCCCTTTTATGGCCATCCCGCCGCGATGCCATGGCGCAACACGCCGGCCACCGCCGGAATTCTGGGCCTGGCGGCGGTGCTGGCCCTGGCGACCGAGCTGGGCCGTAATGAATTGGCTTTGCTGCTGTTCATCCTGGACCCTGCGACGGGCCAAACCACAGCCTATCGCTGGTTCAGCCCCATATTTCTGCACTTCAGTTGGATGCATCTGGTGTTTAACGCCCTTTGGATGTTCGCCGTCGGGCGGTTGATTGAATGGCGATCCCGTGGGGCCTGGGTGACCCTGGTCGTGCTGTCGGCGTTGGCCGGTAACCTGGCGCAATGGGCCCTGGGAGACTGGCGTTTCGGCGGGCTAAGTGGCGTTGTCTATGGCGTCCTGGGCTATGTCTGGCTGTGGGATCGTTTGCGCGGCGATCGATACCAGGTGCCTCCGGCTTATCTTGGGTTGTCACTCTTTTTTCTATTACTTGGGCTGTCTGGTTTGGACGGTTTGATCGGCGTTAACATGGCCAACGGCGCGCACCTGGGCGGCTTGTTGGCCGGTCTGGCGTGGGCAGCCCTTCATGCAAAAGTTACGGAGACCCGTTAAGTGGACTTGAACCTATTAATCGAGCGAATGGACGTTGCAACCTATCACTCCTTGCGTGAGTCCTTAGAGCGGGGCAAATGGCCGGACGGCCAAACGCTGAGTAGCGAGCAGAAATCTTTGGTGATGGAGGCGTTAATTCGTTTTGGCCATCAGCATCTGCCTGAAGATCAGCGGGTTGGATATTTGCCGCAACCGGATTGCTCCAGCGCGCCGGCGGACTTGATTCCCATGCGTGACGAGGACGGTCGTCTGTGAGTGGTGCCAGTATAAAACTATCGGAATATCAGTCGCCTAGTTGGTTAATCAAGGAAACTAGCTTAAGTTTTATTTTGAACGAGGGCCGAACCGAAGTGCAGGCCGAGCTGGCCTTGGTACGTAACGGTTCTGCTTCCGAGGTTCGTCTGGATGGCGAGGGTCTGGACACTCTGTCCGTAGAGATTGATGGCCAACCGGTCGACTATCGCATCGAGGGTGAGCAGTTGGTTTTTACCGCGCCGGGGGAGCAGTTTGTCCTGCACACCCGAGTCGCCATCGTGCCAGAGGAAAACACCTACCTCGAAGGTCTGTACAAATCCGGCGATATGTATTGCACCCAGTGCGAAGCCGAGGGATTTCGCCGGATTACCTGGTTCATTGATCGGCCCGATGTGTTGTCGGTGTGGACGGTTCAGATCGATGCGCCGGCGGACTATCCGACGCTGTTAAGTAATGGCAATCCGCGTTCTGTGCAAACTCAGGCGAATGGGCGCCGTGTCGCGACTTGGCACGATCCGCATCCCAAGCCGAGTTATTTGTTTGCCCTGGTGGCCGGGGATTTGGTCTGTCGCGAGGACCGTTACGTCACCTTGCAGGGTCAGCCGGTGGATCTTCGGGTATTCACCCGAACCGAGGACGCTAGCAAGGTCGATTTCGCGATCGAATCGATCAAGGCGGCGATGCACTGGGATGAGCAGCGCTTTGGCCGGGAATACGACTTGGAGGTCTTCAACGTTGTCGCAGTGGGCGACTTCAACATGGGGGCGATGGAGAACAAAGGGTTAAATATCTTTAACACCAGCTGCGTGCTGGCGACCCCGGACATTGCGACGGACGACGCGTACCAACGGGTCGAGGCCATTATCGGGCACGAGTACTTTCACAACTGGTCCGGCAATCGGGTGACCTGCCGGGATTGGTTCCAGCTCAGCCTAAAAGAAGGTTTTACCGTGTACCGGGATGCCGAATTCACGGCAGATTTGCATTCCCGAGCGGTCAAGCGCATCCAAGACGTCAGCTTTTTGCGCACCCATCAGTTTGCCGAGGATGCGGGTCCCACGCGGCACCCGGTTCGGCCGGCGGAGTACCAAGAAATAAGCAACTTCTACACCGTCACGGTGTACGAAAAGGGTGCCGAAGTAGTGGGCATGCTGGCGACCTTGTTGGGTGACAAATTCCGCCAAGGCTCGGATTTATACTTCGAGCGGTTTGATGGTCAAGCGGTTACCTGCGACGACTTTGTCGACTGTATGCAAGAAGTCAGCGGCCTGGATCTCGAGCAATTTCGCCGCTGGTATTCAACCCCAGGCACGCCCACGGTCCGGGTCAAGGCCCAGCCAAGCGAGCAGGGACTGCGGGCGATCCTGACGCAAAGCCTGGAGGGGGCGGATCAACCGCTGATGATTCCGCTGCGCATCCAAGCCTACACTCAGACAGGCACGCCCTGCGGTGATAGCCGTCTAGTGGTCCTGACCGAGACCGACACCGAGCTGTTTTTCAATCACCCACAGGCCGCGGTGTTAAGTGTTAACCAAGGGTTTACTGCTCCGGTTCTGATCGATTACCCGTTGTCCGAGGCCGACCGTGTCACGTTGGCCAGCTGTGACCTGGACCCGGTTAACCGCTGGGACGCCACGCAATACTTGATGAAAGATCTGTGGCGCTCGGTCTATGAATCCCAGGAGTGGGGTGGGCTTGCATCATTGAAACAGTCCTTGAGCCACGCGCTGGATCAAGCCTTCGAGGATCCTGCCTATGCCGCCGAAGTCCTGACATTGCCGGATGCGGCTCAGATGATGAGTTTGATCCCCGAGCCGGTCGATCCAATTCGTTTAGAGCAGGCACGTCAGGGGATTCATCAGCGCATTGGCCAGGAGTTGAGCGACCAAATCCAGAGAGTGTTGGATCAGTTGCCAGCGGCCACGACCTATCAACCTTCCGGTGAACAACCCGGCCGGCGGCGTTTGTGGTCTGTACTGGCAGCTTTGTTAGTCGCCGCAAACGACGCGGCGATTGGGGATAGTGTCTCACGCCGCTTTGTGGCGGCTGACAATTTGACCGATCGCCTTAATTCAATGCGGGCCGCAGGCAAGTCGCAGCACACCGCGGCGCTGTATCAAAACATGTTGCAGGTGTTTATCGCCGATTGGCGGCACGAGCCTTTGATGGTGGATCTGTGGTTTCAAGTGCAAGCCGCTCAAGGCTCGTTTGCGGATATCCAGAGGTTGTTGCAGCACGAGGATTATCACTTAGGCAATCCGAATCGCGCGCGCAGTGTCCTTGGACCTTGGGCCCGGGGAAATCCCGAGGCCTTTCATAGCGCAGAGGGCTATTCCCTGTTTGCGCAAACCATCACACAGCTTGAGCAAATCAATCCGCAGATCGCCGCGCGCCTGGTGCTGCCGCTGACCCAGTACGCTCGTTGGTGTGAGCCCTATCATTCCCAGGCCAAGTCGGTTTTAGAGCAGTTGTCCCGCGACTGTGGGTCCAAGGACATGGCTGAAATTGTCAGCAAAGCGCTAAAAACTGAATAGACTAAGG
>CALKMT010000172.1 GCA_938091715.1 uncultured Litorivicinus sp. | reverse complement strand
CCGATGGCGCCGCACCTGGCCCTCGTGGGTATCAAAGCCATCCAGCTGCACGTGCAAGACCGGGATCTCGGCGTCCGAGCCGATGACCCGCAAGGCCTCGGTCAACTGGCCGGACAACTCACCGTGCGGCATTCGGTGGGGTAAATACCGGGCCCGCTTTAGCTTGGCGTCCAGCGCTTGGGAGGCTTTGGCCAAGGTCTGGGTGCGCTGCTGCACCAGATCCAGTAGGGGATTGCCGGTCATGGCCGTTTCCTTGGCCTGCAATCCGCTGATTTGATTCAGCCGGGCCATGGAGACGTACTCGCCCGCCCCGTCCGCGAATACATCCAAGCCGCCGCTTAGGCTGGCGCCGTGCAAATCGATCACCGAGCGGTCGTGGGTGCGCTCGACCGATTCTGTGACCCAGCCCTGACGGCGCATGCGATTACCATCGCTGCCCGAGGCCCAAATTTGCGCGGATTTAAAGTGCGAGCGGTTCTGGGACGGATAGCCGACCCCGGTCAGCACTGCGCAGTCCTCGGACACCGAGTCCGCAAGCTCGGACAACTCAGAATGCAATCCCAATGGCCCGACATTGGCCGAATCGGCGATGGGAATGACGTCATCAGCAGACAACGCGATATTCGGCCGCAATTTGCGATAGTCGTCACTGTCATAGGGCACCAGGGTATTCAGCCCGTCATTGGCGCCCTTTAGGTGCAGGATGACCAAGGTCCGACCGTTATAGCTGTTGGCGAAGCTCGGCAGCGCCAGCGTGCAGCCGGCGGCCAGTGTCCATTGGTTGAAGGCTCTTCGTTTCATCGTCGCTACCTCAAGTATCGGCCCTGATGGCGGATTAGCTCGCCAAAATCGGCGACCTGGGCGTTCACCGGTAAGGCCCAATCCGCCAGCGGACCCAAGGCCATGGCTTGTTGATCCAACGCCTGAGCGGTCAGCGTGCCGGTTGGGGGCTGATAATCCAAGGCCTGGCCGGCCATCTGCATGCCCATCATGGACATCATCATTGATTCCTGACTGGCGATTAAATTTAACAAGGGTTGCTCGCTTATACGCCAGCGTCGCTGATCGGCGTACTGGGCAAACTTGTCCCGCTGTTCGGCCCAAAAGGCCTTGCGATCCGGGTTACGCTCGAATGTTCGGCTGTTCAAGCTGATCTGCGAGGCGGTGCTCATCAGGGCTTTGACCAGGCGACGGTTGGCCTTGGACAGCCCTTGGTAGTGCTCGTAAGACCAACTTTGCGAGCCGTTATAGGGCACAGACACGGTGGGTATTCCCGCCTTGTCCCGCCATGCCTTGGCCGGCCATCGGTCAAAACAGTCCGGCACACAGCGATTGCCCTTGATCGAGATCCGATATTCGCCGCGATCATCGATGCCCAGTTTAAAACCAAACACTTCCCATTCCCGGCCTTCGAACTCCAAGCCATCCAGCACCAGGTCCATGTCACGCCAGCGATCGTCCTCGGCGCTGGCCCAGCGCACATGCAAGCCTCGAGTATTCAACGCGCCAGGCACCGGGGGCTGGCCCTGGGACGCATCTGTCATGGCTTGACCAAAGGTCGCCAGATCGACGTTCCAACTGCCGCTGCAATACAGATGGCCCGGACGGCGCTTGGTGCCCTCTGAGTTGCCGGAACAACCCGGGGATTGCACGCCCACCCCCGCAGGAATGGCCTGGCCCTCCCACTCGATGCCGCCGACGAACAGGTTGCGATCGCCATTGCCCCCGGCTGCATCACGAACAAATCGGACCTTGATGGATTTGATGTCCTGAATTTGTTCCGGCACCTCGATTGCGATCTGGCCCCAATCGTATTCGCTGTCGTCCTGATAGCGGCCCAGGCGTTCGGTGTCCCGGGCGTAGGTCAGGGCAGTGGTGTCGCCATACCAAAAGCCGTCCCCATGCTGGATCACCACCTGATACTCCGGTGGACCCTGATAAGCCTCGCCGGCCAGGGTTAGTTTTAACCGGGTATCGGGGCCTGCGGGCATGGGTGGCGCCTGCCAGGCGGCCAAGAAGTCATCAACAAAGGCTTGGCGCTCGACCAGGTATTCCGGCGCCATCCAGTCCAGCCCACCGTCATAACCGCTGACATCTGGGGGATCAAACAGAGTTTGACCCTGAGCGGCAATGGCGCCCACCAACTGGACCAGGGGCAGACTGTTGGATTGGGTTGAGCGGACGGTACCGACGACAAACTCGACCGGGCTTTTGACCCCGAACCCCTGATGCTTGGGGTCCCAAAAATACGCCGAGTGCAGCATGACGGTGAGCAGTTGATCCACTTGGTAACCCGAAGCACGGAAGGCCTCGGCAAAATACTCGATGGCCTCGGGCTCTGGCGCTTGGGTCGAGACGAACTCCGTCCACAGCCCCCGGGCAACGTGTTCAGCCGCGGCAGGCTGATCCAGCAAGATGCGAGGCAAGTCGTCGCCTTCAAAATTGCCGCGCTGATCGAAAATGGTTTTGCTGCCGCCGGCCATCTTCCAGGCCTGACGCTCAAATCCGATACCGCCCAGCTCGGTGTAGCTGTAGCCCGTCAACGCCAGCGCCGCTTGTTTAATGTCGCGCTCGGTGTAATTGCCCTCGCCGAGCACATACAGCTCCATAATCTCCCGGGCCAGGTTCTCGTTTGGGGCTTCCTTGGTGTTGCGATCGTTGTCCAAATAGATCAGCACCGCCGGGTCACGCACAATGCCCTGGACCAGGGCCGCGTAATCCGAGGC
>CALKMT010000171.1 GCA_938091715.1 uncultured Litorivicinus sp. | reverse complement strand
GTTGACTTGCCACTGCCAGGAGGGCCAGCAATGGCAATCACCCAGGGCCGCTTTGGCCCCACTGGGGCCATCCGCTCGGCCCACTGAGTCAGTTGCTTAAAGCGGACCACAGTAGGATTCGACCGCGGCAACCACCCCTTGCTGGCGAATCAGCTGATACGCCTGGACGAAGGCCATGGAAAAGGACGATGAATCCGCTAAGTCCCCATAAATGTGGCGCATCCGCAGCCATTGCATGGGGTCCTGCTGAGCGGCCCGGGCCGAGACTTGTAAAGCGTCCCAATGGGGGTCGTTGGCTTCGATCGCAGTGCCATCCTCGCGCTGACCCAGACACATAATCGCCCAGGCCGCTTCGACCAGGGCCAAGCCAGAAACGGACTCGCCGCGGGCCAGACCCGCGCGAACTGACGGTAAGATAAAGCCTGGATGGCGTGATGAGCCATCAAAGGCCACCCGCCGGGTGGTGTCTCGGATCATTGGATTGGAGAAGCGCGAGTGAATCAATTCAACGTATTCGCCGGGAGACAGACCCGGAACCGGCACCACGTAGGGCGCGATCTCGGTCAGTGCGACCTGGCGGAACAAGGCTGAAATCGCCGGATGTGCCAAACAGTCTGCAATGGTGGCGCAATGGAGTAATTCCCCCAATACGGATACCACCTGATGCCCGCCGTTCAGAATCCGGATCTTCATGGTCTCGAAGTCGTGCACGGAATCTGAAAACGTCACACCGACCTGCTCAAACGCCGGACGGCCCTGACAAAAATCGTCCTCAATCACCCACTGCCGGAACCGCTCATGGGTCACCGGAGCTGCGTCGTCGATGCCGAGCTCTTGCGCCTTGGCCAGTTCTGCCTGGCCAGTGGCCGGCACGATGCAATCCACCATGGAGTTAGGAAACGAGCAATTCTGATCAATCCAATCCGCCAACTCAGGATTGGATAGGCGGGCCAGAGACACCACGGTTTGACGCAGTATTTTTCCGTTGCCTTGAATGTTGTCACAACACATGCCGGTGAACGGCCCGGTTCCCGCCGCATGGCGCAGGCGCAGGGCCTCGACCATGGCGCCAAATGCCGTCTTGGGTTGCTGCGGGTTTGTCGCGTCGTGTTGGATGTCGGGGTGATTGGCATCAAACCCCTGGGTCGCGGGATCCAAATAGTAGCCCCCCTCGGTGACCGTCAAACTGACAATCCGAATGTTGGGCTGGGCCATGGCCTGGATCAAGGCGGCGTTGTCCGGCTGAACCGGCAGGAAATCAATCATCGACCCCACCACCTCGGCCGACTGCACAGCAGGATCCAGCATCATCAGGGTCGTCATGCAGCCCTGAGCCAACAACCGCTCGCGCATGGCAGCGTCGCCGGCGCGCACCCCTGCTCCCAGAATGGCCCAATCATGGGCCTGACCCATCTGCATCAACTGATGCAAATACCACGACTGGTGTGCTCGATGAAAATTGCCCACGCCGATGTGCACAATGCCCGCGGTCAACGCGGCACGGTCGTAGTTTGGGACCAGAACGCTGTCGGGCAGGTGGTCTACGGCGAAGGAGTTCACGCGGGCTGCTCCGTGCCTAGGCTGACACCCTCTGCGTCGAAACGGTGGATGCTGTCTGCTCGAGGATTCAAATAGATCGTATCGCCATAAGCCAGATCAAACTCGCCGCTGGCGCGCACCGTCAAGCTGGGCGCCAGGCCCGTCTCGTGGACGTGCAGGAAAGTATCCGAACCCAGGTGCTCAGACACACCGACCACACCCTTCCATTGCCCCTCGGTGGCCGAGGCCTCCAGGTGCTCTGGACGCACGCCGATGCAATGCGCATTGTGTTTGGCCGCCTCGGCGCCTTCGATAAAGTTCATCTTGGGTGAGCCGATGAAACCCGCCACAAATCGATTGCGCGGACTGCGGTAAAGCTCTAAGGGCGAGCCAACCTGTTCAATCAGACCTTTCTGCAACACCACAATCTTGTCCGCCATGGTCATGGCTTCTACCTGATCGTGGGTCACGTAAATCATGGTGGTGGCCAAGCGCTTGTGTAGCTCGCTAATTTCCAAACGCATGCCGACACGCAACGCCGCATCCAGATTCGACAGAGGCTCGTCGAACAAAAATGCCGAGGGTTCGCGAACGATGGCCCGTCCGATGGCGACGCGCTGACGCTGGCCACCCGACAGTTGGCCCGGTCGACGATCCAGATAATCGGTCAGACTGAGCACATCGGCAGCGGCCTGTACCCGGCGATTGGTTTCTTCAGCCGACAGCCCCGCCATTTTCAGCGGGAATGCGATGTTCTTGCGCACAGTCATGTGCGGATACAAGGCGTAGCTTTGGAACACCATGGCCAGCTTGCGGTCGGCAGGCTTTAGGTTAGTGGCGTCCACTCCATCGATGTCGATATGACCGCTGGTGATGTCCTCAAGCCCTGCGATCAGTCGCAGCAAGGTCGATTTACCACACCCCGAGGGGCCAACAAAAACCGTGAATTCACCGTCTTCGATGGCCAGATCCAACGGCGGAATCACCTGAGTATCACCGAAGCTCTTGGCCACTTGGTTAAGTACAATACGTCCCATAAATAAATTCCTTACTTGACCGCGCCGAAGGTTAACCCGCGCACCAACTGTTTTTGACTAAACCATCCCAGAATCAGGATGGGCGCAATGGCCATGGTCGAGGCCGCGCTCAACTTGGCGTAGAACAGCCCTTCGGGGCTGGAATAACTAGCGATAAATGCCGTTAACGGCGCAGCTTTAGCGGCCGTCAAATTCAAGGTCCAGAACGCTTCGTTCCAGGCCAAAATAAAGTTCAGCAAAATGGTTGAGGCGATTCCGGGAATGGCCATCGGCGTCAACACGTACAGAATTTCTGACTTCAATGAGGCACCGTCCATACGTGCGGCCTCAAGAATCTCCGAAGGAATTTCTCGGAAATAGGTGTACAGCATCCAGACGATAATCGGCAGGTTGATCAGCATCAACACCACCACTAGACCGGTGCGGGTGTCCAAAATTCCCAACTCAATAAATAACAAATAGATGGGATACAACACGCCGACCGCGGGCAACATTTTGGTCGACAACATCCACAGCAAAATGTCCTTGGTCCGCTTGGACGGCACAAACGCCATCGACCAAGCCGCCGGAATGGCAATCAAGATTCCCAACAGCGTCGAGCCGCCAGCAATCACGACCGAATTGGTCAGAAACTTCATGTAATCCGAACGTTCCTGAACCACGGCATAGTTTTCCAATGTCCAATCAAACATCAGAAACAACGGCGGATCCGCGATCGCCTGGCCCTCGGTTTTAAAGCTGGTCAGGATGGTCCATAGAATAGGGAAGAAAATACCCAGCCCAATGCCCCAGGCCAGCAGGGTATTGAACGCTTTGCGTTGTGTGGTCACTGCGCGTGCCATATCGGTCCCCTATTTATCCAAGTTCTTGCCAACAATGCGCATCAGGAAGATTGCGACAATGTTCGCCAAAATAATTGCATATACACCGCCAGCCGATCCTAGGCCGACGTTTTGACTTTCCAGCACTCGCTGGAAGATCAGATACGTTAGGGTCTTCGAGCCAAAGGCTCCCCCAGTGGTGACGAAAATTTCCGCAAAAATCGACAGCAGAAAAATCGTTTGAATCAGCAGAACCACGGTCATTGCTCGGCTCAGGTGCGGCAAGATGATGTGCCAGAACCGCTTGATCGTGGTGGCGCCGTCCATTTCAGACGCTTCGAGCTGCTCGCTGTCCAGCGATTGAATCGCGGTCAACAGAATCAGGGTGGCGAAGGGCAGCCACTGCCAACTGACGATGATAACGATGGAGGTCAACGACGCCTGTGACATCCATTGAATGGGCTCGGCCCCAAAGAACTCCCAAAGATACGAGAACAGCCCGTAGTTGGGATCCATGAACATGTTCTTCCAGATCAACGCAGACACCGTAGGCATCACGAAGAACGGAGCAATTACCAGGATACGGACGATTCCCTGGCCCCACATGGGCTGATCCAGCAATAGCGCCAACAAGGTACCCAGTACCAATGTGATCGCCAACACACCGCCCACAATCACCAGGGTGGTCTGCACGCTGGGCCAGAATGAGCTGCTAGAGACAAACCGCACATAGTTATCAAAGCCAACCCAACCCAAATCGCCACCGCGCAGCGGCAGGTATTTCTTGAACGAGAAATACAGCGTCATGGTCAGGGGAACGAGCATCCAGCCAAGCAAGAGTACAACGGCGGGTGCCATCATAAACCGGGCTGCTGATCGCGAATGTTGCGTCGCCATAGCGAACTCCAAAAAGAAATTGAGTCTTGAAAGTAAAGGGGCAGCCGTAGCTGCCCCTTTGGGTGTTACCAACGCTTAGCGGTAGCCTGCGGCTTCCATAGCGTCGTTGGTGATGGCCTGAGCCTTCGCCAGTGCTTCAGCAACGGTCTGCTGACCGGCGTAAGCAGCCGAGAACTCTTGGCTGACTTCGGTTGCAATTCCCGCGAACTCAGGGATCGCAGCGAACTGAACACCCACGTAGGGCGATGGATCAACGGTTGAGTTAGTCGGATCTGCACTCAAGATCGAGTCCAGCGTCTTCTGAGCGAAGGGAACTGCCTGATAGTCAGGGTTTGCGTACAGAGACTGACGTGCTCCCGGAGGTACGTTTGCCCAGCCTTCGTTGGCAGCGACTAGCTCGATGTAGTCCTTAGAAGTCGCCCACTCGATGAACTGCTTAGCTGACGCTTCTTTTTGTGTGCCGGCAGGAATGGCCAATGCCCACGCCCACAACCAGTTCGAACGAACACCTAGGCCGTTATCAGGAGCCAGCGTAAAGCCAACTTTGTCAGCAACGGTTGAGTCGTTGGGGTTAGTGACAAACGAAGCTGCCACGGTTGCGTCAATCCACATACCGCACTTGCCTTGTTGGAACAACGACAGGTTTTCGTTGAAGCCGTTAGTCGCGTAGCCCGCAGGACCTGCGTCTTCCATCATGTTGACGTAGAAGTTCAACGTGTCCGACCACTCACGTGTATCAAACTGCGCGTCCCAGTTTTCGTCGAACCAACGAGCACCGAACGAGTTAGACATTGCCGTGATGAAAGCGCCGCCCTCACCCCAACCGGCCTTGCCACGTAAGCAAATACCGTTAATGTCGTTGTCACGATCAGTCATTTCACGTGCCGCTTTGGCGATGAATGCCCATGAAGGTGCGTCAGGCATTTCTAGGCCAGCTTTTTCCATCAGGTCTGTGCGATACATGACCATGGAGCTTTCACCGTAGAAGGGAGCTGCGAACAGTGTGCCGTCGTGGCTAAGTCCACCCGCCATTGCCGGCAAGATGTCGGCTGCGTCGTACTCGGCCGACAAGTCGTCCAAAGATACCAACCAGCCGTTTGAACCCCAGATAGGCGTCTCGTACATGCCGATGGTCATGATATCGAACGCGCCACCCTTGGTGGTGATGTCGGTGGTGACCCGCTGACGCAGGACGTTTTCTTCAAGGGTAACCCACTCAACGTCGATACCCGTCTGGGCAGTGAACGTGTCGGTGTAGCCTTGCATGCGAACCATGTCACCGTTGTTCACGGTAGCAATGGTAATGGTTTCCGCAAAAGCGGCGCCCGATGTCGCGATAGACAGAGCAATCGCTGCTTGTATAGCAGTCTTACGAATCATTTCAGACACTCCTGAAGTTGTTATTTTGTGTTGCCCGACGACAGTAACCAACCTACAACAGCCAGGTCAACAATTTTTTACGCGCGCAAATAAATTTGTTAACTCATGCACTGTCTCTAAGGGCTAACCGAGGCTGAAAGAACGTCGCCTTGTATTGCCTTAACGGCGAGCCCTGCTCGATCCTCTCTAGCAACATCCGCACGCTAAGCCCGGCCACCGCATCGTAGTCATGCGCTGCAGTCGTTAATGGCGGGCAGGTGTATCGAGACAAGGGATGATCGTCATTCGACGCCAACTGAAGATCATCCGTCGGCAGGCGCCCAACCCGCACGCCCTTCTCGTAAGCCGCCGCCAAGAAGCCCATGGCCAAACGATCGTTACTGCACAGCACCGGGCGATCAGGCACCCCCTGGCTTAACAGATCCAGGGCCCCACGAAAGCCCACCTCCTCAAATTTCCAACCTCGTCCGGAGACCGAAAAAATTTGCGGCTCAACCCCCAGCTTATCCATCAGCCGAACATAATGATCACGACGGGCAATGGCGTTTGGGTTGGCCGGCGTAGCCATATCAAAAAACAAAGGCGGCGCCGCCACCCGCACCAGGTAATCAACGGTTTGCGATATAAAACTGCCGTTATCCGAACCGATGAAGGCCTCGCCAAATCCCTCAATACGGCTGTCAAACACAATGGTGGGTACGGCCTTGGCAAATTTTTCCAGGGCGCGTCGATCGCTAATCTCGCCCAAAGGCGCCATCAACACACCCGCGGGCTTCATGGCACGCAGACCGTCCAAGATTTCGACCTCTTTGCGGGGGTCGCCATAAGCGCTGTACATCGCAGGCGACATCCCTGCGTCTAGCAATTTCGCCTCGATGACCCGAGCCATTTCAGCGAAGAACGGATCGGCTAAGTGAGGCACAACGATGCCAATGGTTTTCGTTAACTTACGGTTCTGGTTAATGGCGTAAATATTCGGAGAGTAGTCATAGCGCTCTAGCGCCTCTTCAATTTTTGCCCGAGTTTTCGGGCGAACACTGGAGGCGTCGTGGAAGTACTTAGATACCGTTGGACGGGAGACACCGCATGCCTTTGCGAAGTCTTCCATTGTATTGATTTGAGACATTAGCCCCTCGGGGTGCTTACTATTATTGGGTAAGAAACTACCAACAAGTTTTACACGAGTAAAGTAATTTTGTTTACCTGTAACAGTGGCTGTGAAGTTCGGAAAGCCGGTTTGGCGAGGTTAGGCGATGGGGATTCAGAAAGTGCTGGGGCAATGGCAGGACCACACGCACAAGAGTGATTCAAGCCGAACATCGCCGACCAGGCTGCAATGCCGCCTGCCCGCAGCACGCACAAAAGTGATTCAAGCCGAACATCGCCGATCAGGCTGCCCGGCAGCCTGTCTGGCGGACCCCGCCGGCCTAGGCCGGCGCGGCCAACCCTCTCGAGCGAGGGTTCGCAGTCCCATCGACTCGCCTAGTCTTTCAAACGAAAAAAAGCCCGTGTCAAAAGTCGCTACGCTGCTGCTTTTGACACGGGCTTTTTTGTTTGAATATGGCGATCCGGAAGGGACTCGAACCCTCGACCTCCGGCGTGACAGGCCGGCATTCTAACCAACTGAACTACCGGACCGGGTAGAACGATGCAAAAACTGGTCGGGACGGAAGGATTTGAACCTTCGACCCCTACAACCCCATTGTAGTGCGCTACCAGGCTGCGCCACGCCCCGACGACGTCTTTGCGGGGCGCATATTAGGAGTTTCGAGGGTGGGTGTAAAGACTAATCTTCGAGTAAACGGGCAATTGCGCGGATTTCTTGGCGTAAGCTCTGAAGCTCTTGCCCCATCCAGGATTTTTCGTTTTTCTTGGACGTCTGCTTAGGCGCCTCAAGTTGCTGTCGTGCACCGGCAATGGTGTAGCCCTTGTCGTACAACAACGTGCGAATACGCCTGGCCAGCAACACATCGGCGTTGGAGTAGTATCGACGATTGCCTCGGCGTTTGGCCGGCTTTAGACCCGGGAACTCCTGCTCCCAATACCGCAAGACGTGACTGCGAACTTTACACAGCGCGGCCACTTCGCCGATTGAAAACCAATGTTTGCCTGGCACAGGCGGCAAGGCCTCGCCCTCTTCCAGGCGATCCGCTTGAGCGGGAATGATGTCTGGAATATGTGGCGCCGGCAGCTCACCTGAACCAATCAGATCCATTTGATCGTCGTCGTTGCCGGGATCATTCGTCATCGTAATCCTCGGCCGTCATCCAGTCGTCTTGATATTCGCTGCCGTCGATGACGGACTCGACGCGGTGGCGCAATTTTTGCCCGGCCCGAAAGGTCACCACACGTCGTGCGGTAATGGGGATTTCTTCGCCGGTTTTTGGATTGCGCCCAGGACGGGGCGACTTGTCACGGGTGGTGAAATTACCAAACCCCGATAGCCGGACGTCACGCCCTTGGATAAGCGCTTCGCTGATCTCTTCAAAGAAACCTTCGACCAAATCTTTCGCCTCGCGCTTACTAAGCCCGATCACGTCACTAAGAAATTCAGCCAAATCCGCTTTACTAAGCGCAGACACCCATCGTCCTCCCAAATTGCCGAATAACTATGAGTGCGAACTCGGGAAAACTCAAGGAAAAAAAGACAGTTAGTGACCACAGCTAGACCCATTAGAGCCTAGCTGCGGAATGCGTTAGCGCAGCACTACACCCAGATTTTGATCCAGCGCGGCCAACACCGACTCGACGGCCTGGTTAATTTCAGCGTCTTCGATGGTGGCGTCATGGTCACGCCAAGACAGGTTCACGGCCAAGCTGGCATGCCCATCGGGTAGGCCCTGCCCTCGATACACATCGAACAACACCACTCGGTCTAGCTTGCTCCCGGCGGCGGATTCGATGCACGCCCGAATGGCGCCCCAGCTTTGATCTTTCACCAATAACGCCAAGTCCCGGCCTGAGGATGGGAACTTGGACAGCGGACTGAACTGCGCCACTCGACTGGACAATGCAGTGGACAATTCCAAATCCGCGACATAGGTAGCCAGCGGTAGGTCCAATGCGTCCGCGGTTTCCGGATGCAACGCCCCCAACACTCCGACCTGATGATCAGCGACCCAGACCGTAGCCGTCTGACCAGGGTGTAAACCTTTGTGCTCGGCCGCTTGAAACGTCACCGGCTGCTCGGTCTCTGCCAGCAAGCCCTCGACGACACCTTTAAGGTCGTAGAAGTCGCAGGCTCGTGCCGGTTGCTGCCAATCCCACTGAGCGGTCTCGCCTGACAGCAAGATCCCGACCCGGTCGTTTTGCGTCAGCTCGTTGTCTTGAGTCACAAAACACTGGCCTACTTCAAACAAGGCAACACCTTTGTGCTGTCGGTTCAGGTTATAAGTCGCGGCTTGAGTCAGCCCAGGTACCATCGATTGGCGCATGCGCACCATATCGGCGGTAATCGGATTGGCCAGATCCATCACCGACGCACTGTCGTGGAAACGGTTG
>CALKMT010000170.1 GCA_938091715.1 uncultured Litorivicinus sp. | reverse complement strand
GATCAACTGCAGTCAGGCCGTCAGACCGCCGCATTTGCAATCTATAACCGCTACCTAGAACGGGCCAGTGCACGCCTGGAGTTTTATCTGAACCAGTTGGTCGAGGCCGACCTGATCGACTTAAACGCGCCAGGACGATTGGAAGCAGACCCGGAAAAGCGCGGTTATGCCGCCAACGAGTCAGCCCTGCAGGATTTGTGGCGTGATCAGGTTCGCAATCAACTGGTCAATTTGGTGATTGCCGAGCAAAGCGTCAGTGATGCAGCCGATCGCTTGACCCGACGATTTGAAGCGCAGATTAAACGACTGGAGCAAACCCGTCCGCTGGACGTGGTTAGCGCGTTCCTGAATGCCTACACCCTGACCTTTGATCCACATACGGTGTACTTCAGCCCGCGTCAGGCGGAAAACTTTGACATCAACATGAGCCTGCAACTGCAGGGCATCGGCGCTGTGCTGCAAACCGAGGACGAGTTGACCAAGGTTGTGAACCTAATCCCCGGTGGGCCTGCAGAACGGGCTGGCGAGCTAAAAGCGGCGGACCGCATTCTGGGCGTCGGCCAAGGTAGCGACGAGATGGTCGACGTGATTGGCTGGCGGTTGGACGAAGTGGTCCAGTTGATTCGCGGCCCCCAGGGCAGCCAAGTACGCCTGGACGTCTTGCCCGCAGGAGCCGCCGTCGGCAGTGCCAGCAAGGTCATCACCATCATCCGCGACACCGTGCAACTGGAAGACCAGAGCGCCCAAAGCGAAGTCCTGAGCATTGACGGACGCAAGGTCGGCGTCATTAACGTGCCGACGTTTTACACCGACTTTGCCGCTCGACAGCGCGGCGAAAAGGACTACCGCTCCACAACCCGAGACGTTTCACGGCTAATCGAGTCGTTAAAGGCCGAGTCGGTCGAGGGTCTGATCTTGGATCTGCGTGGCAACGGCGGCGGCGCCTTGCAAGAGGCTAACAGCCTGACCGGCTTGTTCATCCCGACCGGCCCAGTGGTACAAATCCGCGGCACCGGGCGCAGGCAGCAGGTATTGGCCGATCAAGACCCGCGGGTTCAATGGAGTGGCCCCTTGGTGGTGTTGGTGGATCGTGGCAGCGCATCGGCCTCGGAGATCTTGGCCGGCGCTATTCAGGACTATGAGCGTGGATTGATCGTAGGCAACCAAACTTTTGGCAAGGGCACGGTTCAGGCGGTGCTGCCGCTGGGGGCTGGGCAAATCAAACTGACTCAGGCCAAGTTCTATCGGATCAACGGCGACAGCACGCAAAATCGCGGCGTCGAGCCTGACATTGCTCTGCCCTGGAGCCAGGACCCGGAAATTGTTGGCGAGAGTGTGCTCGACCGAGCCATGCCCTATGACGAGATCAGCCCCGCGCCCTATCGCGTGTATGGCAACCTAGCCGGAGTGGTCGAGCCGCTGGATGCCCGACACCTGTCACGCACCGAAACGGATCCGGATTTTGTCTGGTGGCGTGAGTACTTCCGCACCCTGAACGAGCAGGGCAACGACACCTCGTTGCGCTTGGCGATCGACGAACGCAAGGCCCACCAAGAATCCCAACGCCAGGCCTTATTGGCAGTCGAAAACCAACGCCGATCGGCCAAAGGGCTAGATCCGGTCGAGGCCTTTGATCGCAGCGAGGGTCAAGAGCTAATCCTGGAAGCAGGACTCAGCGAAACCGCGCGGATCCTGCTGGACTGGGTGGATTTGAAAAACGGGAAGCTGGCCAGCGCCAACTAAATCAGTCGAAATTCCGTGGCGTGGGCAGATTGATCGGCGTCACCTTGGCCGTTCCCTCGCGGACCCGGGTGACACCCACGCTCTCGACCTCGTCAACACGCACGACGGCGTGAATCGGGATATAGCTGCGTTTGACGCCGCTGAACTCCTGCTTCAACTTTTCCTCGCTGGGGTCCACGACGACGCTGGAGCGCTCGCCGAACACCAATTCCTCGATTTCTAAAAAGCCGTACAGGTCAGACTGATAAATTTGACGTGCATAGACCTCAAAGACTTTGTCTTGATTCACGAACAACACGCGGTACAGCGGGGTTTGAGCTTTAATCGTCATGCCGAGGCCAAAAATTCTGCGGGGCGGAAGTTTTCCACCTGAAGAAAGCCTCGTCAAGCAAGGGTCAACTTGTTTTATACTGCGCGCCCAAATTGGAGCGGATCATGACCAAAAAGCTATTCATCAAGACTCACGGCTGCCAGATGAACGAGTACGACTCGAACCGGATGGCTGACGCGCTGCGGGAATCCCATGGCCTCGAGGTCACCGACAGTCCCGATGATGCCGATGTGATATTGCTGAACACCTGCTCGATCCGCGAGAAAGCCCAGGAAAAGGTCTTTAGCGAGCTCGGTCGCCTGCGCCCCTTAAAAGAGAAAAACCCCGACTTGGTCATCGGCGTGGGTGGCTGCGTGGCCAGCCAAGAAGGCGCAGCCATTCAAAAACGCGCGCCCTATGTCGATATGGTGTTTGGCCCGCAAACCCTGCACCGCCTGCCGAGCATGGTCGATGCGGCGAAAAAATCAGAAAAAGTGGTCGACATTAGCTTTCCTGAAATCGAAAAGTTCGACAATCTGCCCGAGCCCAAGGTCGAGGGCGCCAGTGCCTTTGTTTCGGTGATGGAAGGCTGCTCGAAATACTGCACGTTTTGCGTCGTGCCCTATACCCGAGGCGAGGAAGTCAGCCGCCCCTTTGACGATGTGGTCGCCGAATGCGCAGGCCTAGCCGCTCAGGGCGTGCGGGAAATCAACCTGCTAGGCCAGAACGTCAACGCCTATCGAGGTGCCACGCATGATGACGCCACGGCCAGCCTGGCCGACTTGATCACCGTCATCGCGGCCATCGACGGCCTGGATCGCATTCGATTTACCACCAGCCACCCGGTCGAATTTACCGACGACCTGATCGACGCCTTTGCCAATGTGCCTGAACTGGTTAGCCACCTGCACCTGCCCGTGCAGTCCGGCTCGGATCGTATTTTGGCTATGATGAAGCGCGGCCACACGGCGATCGAGTACAAATCAAAAATCCGCGCGTTGCGCAAAGCCCGCCCCAACATCAGCCTGTCCTCGGACTTTATTATTGGCTTTCCCGGGGAGAGCGATCAGGACTTCAACGACACCATGAAGCTGATCGAACAGATCGGCTTTGACCACTCGTTTAGCTTTATCTACAGCCGCCGTCCCGGCACCCCCGCCAGCGACATGCCCGATGACGTGCCTGCCGAGGTCAAAAAGAAACGCCTGCAGATTCTGCAGGGCCGTATCGCCGGCATGGCCATGGATATCTCACACCAGATGATTGGCCAGGTCGAAAACGTGTTGGTCACTGGGGTGTCGAAAAAAGACCCCGGGCAATTGCAGGCTCGCACCGAGAACAATCGGGTGGTCAACTTTCGCAGCGACCAGACCGATTTAATCGGCCATTTTACCGATGTGTTGATCGAGGAAGCCTTGCCCAACTCACTGCGCGGCAGCCTGGTTGACCCCAGTATCAAACGATAGACCCCGGCGCGTATTGGATTGTCATAATTCGAGGGGTATGCTTCGCGTATCACTCATTACACGAGCAACCCATTGAGCGCTGATACATTGACGCGCCGGCTGGAACTCCAGCCGGACAACGCCAGCCGAATCCAGGTCCTCTGCGGCCTTCACGATGAAAATATCAAGTTGCTCGAGCGCCGACTCGGTCTCGAAATCCGCTCTCGCGGAAATCAGTTTGAGCTAACCGGCCCTGCAGAAACCGCGGACCTCGGGATTCAACTGCTGAACGAAATCTATGCCAGCACCGAAACCCAGACCGACCTTGGCCCTGAAGATCTACACCTGATCCTGCAAGAGCACCGCGTCGAGGTTCATCACGCCCGACACGACGAAGTGATCGACAGCTCGGTCATCCAAACGCCCAAAATTTCCGTACGCCCGCGGGGTGGCAACCAACGCGGTTATGTCGAATCCATCAAACGACACGACATTTCCTTTGGCATTGGGCCCGCCGGCACAGGCAAAACTTGGCTGGCCGTGGCCTGCGCCGCCGAAGCCCTGAAACAAGACCGTGTGCGCCGGATCTTGTTGGTCCGCCCGGCCGTTGAAGCCGGTGAGAAACTCGGCTTCCTGCCTGGCGACCTGGCGCAAAAAGTCGACCCCTACCTGCGACCGCTGTACGACGCGCTTTACGAGATGCTGGGATTCGAGCAAGTCGGACGTTTGATCGAACGGCAAGTGATCGAAGTGGCCCCGCTGGCCTTTATGCGCGGCCGGACGTTGAACGATGCCTATATCATCTTGGACGAGAGCCAAAACACGACTCGCGAACAGATGAAAATGTTCCTGACCCGGATCGGATTCGGCTCCAAAGCCGTGATCACAGGCGATCCCTCGCAAATTGACCTGCCCAGCGCCAAGGCCTCCGGCCTGTTGAACGCGTTGGAAATCCTGCAGGGGGTCGAGGGCATTGGGATCACCCACTTCCAAAGCAAA
Organism: uncultured Litorivicinus sp.; assembly: GCA_938091715.1. Classification (GTDB taxonomy): domain Bacteria; phylum Pseudomonadota; class Gammaproteobacteria; order Pseudomonadales; family Litorivicinaceae; genus Litorivicinus. Next base: position 1,935 of record CALKMT010000170.1, on the reverse strand, counting down.
GACGTCGTGCGCCATCCCTTGGTTCAGCGCATCGTCGAGGCCTATGACCAGAAACCGCCGCATGCAGATTGATATTCAAATCGACGCGGCTGAGGCCCCGGAACCCGACTCGATCATCGCCTGGGCCGAATGGGCTTCAGGCGAGCTGAACGACGGCCTGGCGTTGACCCAGGACACCGAACTGTCTATTCAGGTGGTGGACGAACCCGCCATCCAACAACTCAACCGCGACTACCGCCACCAGGACAAGCCCACCAATGTCCTGTCCTTTCCCTACGAAGCCATGCCTGGCATCGAGTTACCCTTGTTAGGGGATATCGTGCTGTGCGCTCCGGTTATCGCTCGAGAAGCTCGGGAGCAGGGCAAGGCGCTGGCGGATCATTGGGCGCACATGACGGTCCACGGGGTTTTACACCTGCGCGGATATGACCACATTGAAGAGGCGCAAGCCGAGGAAATGGAGGCCCTGGAACGGGGCATCTTAGCCAAGCACGGCGTAGGTAATCCTTATGAGTGAGAAAACCCGCGGCCTGATGGCGCGCATTCAAAAAGCCATCAATCCCGAGCCCCAAGACCGGGACGAGCTTTTGGATGTGCTACGTGAGGCGCACGGCGACAACCTGTTAAACGCTGAAGTGCTCAGCATTATTGAAGGCGCGTTGCAGGTGTCCGAGATGCAGGTTCGCGACGTTATGATCCCCCGAGCGCAGGTGGTCGAGATTAACGCCCATGAGGCGATCGATGAATTCATGCCCCGGGTGGTCGAATCTGCACACTCGCGCTTTCCGGTCATCAATGATTCCGACGACGTGGTCGGTGTCCTGCTGGCCAAGGACCTGCTGCCGCTGTTGATCAGTGACCGGTCCAACGAAGACTTTCAGCTAAAAGAAGTCGCCCGCCCCGCGCGCTTTGTCCCTGAATCCAAACGCCTGGATACCCTGCTGCGTGAATTTCGCGATCAGCGTTTTCATATGGCATTGGTGGTCGACGAGTTTGGCGATTTTGCCGGGCTGGTCACCATCGAGGACGTACTCGAGCAAATTGTCGGTGACATCGAAGACGAACACGACATCGATGAAGAAGACAGCGTTCGTGATCTAGGCGACGGCATCTTTATGGTCAAGGCAACCTTGGCGATTGAAGACTTCAACGAAAAAATGGGCACCGACTTTGGTGACGATGACTTCGACACCATCGGCGGTATCGTCGTGCACGCCTTTGGCCACTTGCCGGCCATCGACGAGAAAATCACCCTAGCCGGGTGGGAGTTCGAGGTCACCAACGCGGACAATCGACGGGTTCATTTGTTGCGCGTCGCCAAAGCGGTTGAAGCGCTGGCACAGTAGTGCCCTCGCGGCACTGGGCGGGGTTTTTCAAACCCTGTCACTGGCGCCCTTTGACTGGGTGGTACTGCTGCCGATTGGCTTGGCCCTGTGGTTTTACGCCCTGCGTCATCACCCAATCCTGGCCAGCTTTTGCTTTGGGCTAGGACTGTATGCCTCGGGCGCACACTGGGTGTGGGTCAGCATCTACGAGATCAGCCAAACGCCCTGGCCCATCGCGGCCCTATTGCTAAGCGGCTTTGTCCTGGGACTGGCCTGCGTTTTCGCGGTCAATGGCTGGCTGTTCCGGCAGTTTGGCCGACTGTCACCCTGGCTTGGATTTCCCGCGTTAATCGTTCTAAGCGAGGCGGTGCGAACGTATTTCCTGACCGGGTTTCCTTGGCTGTTCGCAGGCTACGCCTGGCTGGACACCCCCTGGGCATCGCTGGCGCCCTATGTCGGAGTGTATGGACTGTCCGCGTTGTCGGGTTTGTTGGCGGTCGCCTTGATCCGCAAAGCAATCGTGCCGCTCCTGGTGCTGGCCGCCTTGGCCTGGGTGCCGACACCGTCACTTAAGCCGCTGGGTGAGCCCATCGCGTTTACCCTGGTGCAG
>CALKMT010000169.1 GCA_938091715.1 uncultured Litorivicinus sp. | reverse complement strand
ACCGATGGGGTACCTGGCGGACATTTCCCGTACCTGGATGTGCGATGGGGTGGCCACAGATGAGCAGTGCCATGCGTACCAACATGCCTGGCAGGAAATCCAACACAACCGGTCATTACTGCGCCCTGGCGTGGATCTGCTTAGCCTGTCTCAAAACGCCTATGCCCGGGATCCGATCTATCGCGAGCAGCGCTACGTGTGCGCCTTTCATGGCTGTGGGCTGTGTGACGAGTTTCCCAAGGTGTATTACCCCGAGGACTGGCCCATGGGGGATTACCACGGCGTGTTAGAGCCGAACATGGTGATCAGCGTTGAAAGCTATTCCGGGGCCCAGGGCGGCGGGCACGGGGTCAAGCTTGAGGACATGTTCTTGATCACGGCCAATGGCGCCGAACAGATGACCCGCTTTCAGTACGAGGCCGATTTGATGATCGAGAAAGCCGATGTTTGAGTTCATTTCAATTCGTTTTTCTTGCCCGAAATCCCGGCGCAAACTGCAGTAAATAACAGGAGCAGGCAATGAATGCGGTAATTTCGGGCCTTCCGGCCCTGGCGCTCGAAGACATCTTAAATCTGAAGCGATATCCGATTGATCAGATGGACTCGTCGGCTCGGGCCGAGGTCGTGGCGTTGGCCCGTCAGGGCTTGGACAGTGTCGGCTGCAGCTGCCTGCCGGAGTTTATTCTGCCCGAGGCCCTGGCGGTCATGAAGCAAGAAATTGAGGCCGGCCTGGATCAGGTGTACTGGTCTGAAAACTCGCACAATCCGTATTTTTCCAAGCCCGACCCGACCCTGGCCACCGATCATCCGCGCAACTTTTTCGAGCGTCGCTCCAGTGGGTTTTTTAACTCGGATTTGATTGCCCCGGATTCGCCGATGACAGTCCTGTACGACAGCGAGATCATGCGCCGGTTTGTTGCGGACTGTTTGCGTGATCCCGAGATTTACTGTTGGGCCGATCCGTTGGGGCGTAACCCCTACGGCGTCATGCGGCCGGGGGATTACTTTCCCTGGCACTTTGACGGCAATGCCTACACGGTCAGTTTGCTGGTCCAGGAGGCCGAGCAGGGTGGGGTGTTTGAGTACTGCCCAGACATCCGAAACCCCGAGGACGAGCGCTATGCAGATGTTCAGGCTGCCCTGGAAGGGGATCGTACGCCAGTCCAAGAGTTACCGCTAAAAGAGGGTGACATGCAGATCTTTAAGGGGCGCTACTCGATGCATCGAGTGACCCAGGTGTCTGGCGCCCGCAATCGCTATATTGCCTTGCCGACCTATACCCGGGATCCGCAGACGGTCAATTTGCCCGAGCGCTCAAAACAGATTTATGGCCGGGCCACGGCGGTCCATTACGAGCGCGAGAACAGCGCACGCATCGACAAGTTATCCGATTAAGCCATCCCGAATGCGGTCCAGGTCAAAGCGAAAGCCGGTGCCTGGACCGCTCGGTATCTGGGCTTGCCCCTGATCAATCACCACCGGCTGGGTAAACAGCCCGGCAAACCAGTCCACGTGCTCGACGCTGATGCAGTTGGGCGCGGAACCTGCGATCGACAGGCTGTACTCGGTAAAAATGTGCGTCGAAATCGGGGTGTGATAGCGCGCGGCCAAGTCACTAACCACACGCATTTCGCTCAGCCCACCCATGCGTTGCAGATCCGGCATCAGCACATCCGTGGCGCCCGCGGCCAGGGTCGGTTCCAGCCCTCGGGCGGTGTAATCGGTCTCGCCGCTGGCGATCGGGATCGGGCTTGAGTCCTTGACCTGACGTTGGCCGGCCAGGTCGTGGTGAATCACCGGCTCTTCTAGCCACACAATGTCCGCCCGCTCCAGCGCCCGGGCCAGTTGAATCGCGGTGTCTACGTCCAGCGACTGATTGGCATCGGCCAGAATCCCGATCGAGTCGCCCAGGGCCTGACGCAGGGCCATGGCACGGTCGGCGCTGGCCTGAATGTCGCCATCCACCCGCAGTTTGATTTGGCGAAACCCCTGGGCCGCAAAATCCGCGGCCTCGTTGATCAATTCGTCGATCGATTGGTCCAGCCACAGCCCGCTGCTGGCATAGGTGGGCACCTGATCCCGGACCTGCCCAAACATCTGGCACAGGGGCATTTGTCGGGCGCAGCCAATGGCATCCCAAACCGCAGTGTCCCAGGCGGTTAGGGCAGATATTGCAAAGCCCTGGGTGCCGACCGGGTTCAGATCGGCCAGGGCTTGCTGCCACAGGGACTCCACCGCGTTCTCGTCGGCCTGCACATAAATCGCCGCCAGGCTGTCGATCATGGGTTTCAGGGCCAGGGCTCGATGGCGGTTCAGGCTGAACACAAAGGACTGCCCCTCGGCGTCGTCGGTTTGCACCTGCAACAGGGCGCAATACACCGCCTCGGTGCGATGAATGGCGGTCGCCATGGGACGCGGCAGGGGCAATTCGACCAGCGACACCTGGTAGGAGCGAATCATGAGCGCAGCGGGGTGTTGGTGGCGTCTTCAATGCGTCGCAGGACGCTTAGGTGCGGTGCTTCGGCGCCGTACTGTTCGGTCGCCTGGTCATAGGCCGCCAGGACTTGCTGTCCAAGCTCCAGCGGTACTTGCAGGTGCTGGCCCAACTGGTTGATCAGGGCCATGTCCTTGCGCGCCAACCCCAGGGCAAAGGACGGGTCGTAAGAGCCATCCAACACCCGGGGGGTATAGGCGTCGACGACGTAACTCTGAGCGCAGCTGTTCATCAGAACTTGGTGCAGGGTGCGCAGGTCCAAGCCCCCTTTGGCGCCTAACATCAGGGCCTCGCCCATGCCCAGGGCGACCAGGTAATTCAGGTGCAGTTGGGCCAGCTTGGTGATGTAACCAGCTCCTGCGGGGCCCATGTGCTGGGCTTTCTTCGAGATCGACGCAAGCAGGGCGCGGTGCGGCTCAATCGCCTCGGGCTCGCCTCCCATCAGCACCGTCAGGGTGCCATCCCGAGCGCCCTCGTAACCCCCAGTAATGGGCGCGTCGATTAGTTGCATCGACGATGGGGCTTGATCGCGCAACGCTTGCCAGTGGGCCAAGTCGTTGGTACTGGTTTCAAACCAGGTCAGGGCCGTGGTGCCCTGGGCAAAAATCTGCGGTGCCAGGGCATCAATCTGGACGGCGCTGGGCAGCGAGGTAAACAGCATATCAACCTGGGTTATCAGATCCTGTGCCGACTCACAGGCCTCGGCGCCGTTGTCGACCTGGGTTTGCACCTTGGCCGGGTCCAGGTCAAACACCCGCAGGCGGCTACCCTGTGCGGCCAGATGGCGCTGTAAATTGCACGCCATGCCCGAGCCCATGTTGCCCAGGCCAATAATCCCAACCCGCGTACTCATCAGTGTTGGTAGCTCGGATCAATGCGATCCAGCTTGCGCTTTAGAGCCGGCCATTCGTATTTGCCCGGTGAAAACGATTCGTACTGTTGGCTGGCCAGGGCCCACATCTGTGGATCGGTTTCTGCCAGGGGCACGCCCTGACAGGCCGCGACCTGCAAGGCCACTTCACACAGCCGAACGGCGTAGTACATGTTCATAAAGCACTCGCCGGCGGTCTCGCCGACGGTCAAAAAGCCATGATTGCGCATGATCAGCACGGAATTATCGCCCAGATTGGCGGCAATCCGGTGGCGCTCATCGGGATCAATGCTGAGGCCTTCCCAGTCGTGATAGCCCACCTTGCCGTACAGCATCGAGCTGTCCTGAACAAAGAAAGGGACCTCTTGGAAGGCGGTGGCGGCAATCGCGCTTTTGGGGTGTGCGTGGAACACGAACCGGTTGTGCTTGTGGGTTTCAGCTAGGTGGATCGCGCTGTGAATGATAAAGCCCGCGGTGTTGACGTCCTCGGGCCCCTCGATGACCTGGCCTTGCTCGTCGACTACGATCAGATTCGAGGCCGTGACCTCGTCATAGCCCAGTCCAAACCGGTGCATGTAAAACCGATTGCCCTCGCCGGGCACCCGGGCGGTGATGTGGTTCCAAATGGTGTCGTCCCAGCCAAATTCGGCGGTCAGGCGGAACATCGCGGCCAGATCGATGCGGACCTGTTCTTTTTCTTGCGCAAGTGTAGTCATCAGAGTCTCCAAGCAGACCTGCAGGCTATCAAAGGCGTCAGCGCTGCAGGCTTAGGATTGTTGGCACCAGATATCGAAGAATTCGATGTCAGGCCAGGCGCTCGGCATGCCAACGTAGGTGATCGTCCATAAAGGTCGAAATAAAGAAATACGAGTGGTCATACCCAGGCTGCATGCGCAGGGTCAGTTGGATGTCCGTGCCCTCGCAGGCGTCCTGCAACAACCAAGGGCGCAGGCCGTCCTGCAAGAAACTGTCGGCCTCGCCTTGATCGATTAGCAACTCGGGGAAGCGGGCCCCTTGCTGGATCAAGCGCACCGCGTCGTAGTCCGCCCAGCGCTGCTCGTCCGCGCCCAGATAAGCGGTTAGGGCACCGCGACTCCAGTCGGCACTGGAGGGATTCACGATCGGTGCAAAGGCGCTGCAGCTTTTGAATCGCTCGGGGCTTCGCAGGGCTTGAGTTAGAGCACCATGACCGCCCATGGAGTGCCCTGTGATGCCCTGACGGCTCATGTCCGCCGGAAAGTGCTGGCTAATCAAGGCCGGCAGCTCGTCGCGGATGTATTGGTCCATCTGAAAGTGCTCATACCCAGGCTCGGTGGCGTCGACGTAAAAGCCAGCGCCGGCGCCCAGTTGCCAGTTGTCCGGGTGCGCCATGACGTCCTCGCCCCGGGGGCTGGTGTCCGGGCAGACCACCATCAGGCCTAGCTGTGCCGCTAACCGGCGGTACTCGCCCTTGTCCATGACGTTTTGGTGCGTGCAGGTCAGTCCAGACAAGTACCACAGGACCGGAAACGGGCCGTCACCGGCGGGCGTAAAAACTGCAAAGGTCATGTCGGTCCCGGTGGCCGTCGAGGCATGGGTCCAAACACTTTGAGTGCCGCCAAATACGACGGCGCTTGAGATCGCTTGCATCAGAACACCACCACGCTGCGAATGGATTCGCCGCTGTGCATCAGCTCAAACCCTTTGTTGATGTCCTCTAGATCCAGGGTGTGGGTGATCATGGGATCGATTTGGATCTTGCCGTCCATGTACCAGTCCACGATCTGGGGCACGTCGGTACGGCCTCGGGCGCCACCAAAGGCACTGCCGCGCCATGAGCGTCCGGTGACCAACTGGAAGGGGCGGGTGCTGATTTCTTGGCCGGCACCGGCGACGCCGATGATGATGCTCTCGCCCCAACCTTTGTGGGCGCACTCCAGGGCTTGGCGCATGACGTTGGTGTTGCCGATGCACTCAAAGCTGTAATCCGCGCCGCCGCCGGTCAGCTCGACCAGGTGAGCGACCAGATCGCCCTC
>CALKMT010000168.1 GCA_938091715.1 uncultured Litorivicinus sp. | reverse complement strand
AATCGCAGTGCGTGGACTGTCGCGGAACTTAAAGGTTTCGGTGTCGGTGCGTCCGGCATCGGGCAGGGCTTCCAGACGGAAGTCCAGATTCGCCGTGGCACCCAAAATCCGCTTGGCCGCCGCGGTGTCCTGCACACCCGGCAACTGGATCAGGATCCGACCCTTGCCCTGACGCTGAACCAAAGGCTCGGACACGCCCAACTCGTTGACTCGGTTACGCAGCGTGGTCAGGTTTTGCTCGACCGCGTTGGCCTCAAGTTCGCCGACCCGGGCCTCGGCCAGGGTCAAACGGACAAAGGCGCCTTGATCGGTCTCGTCGGTGCGATAGGTGAATTCGCCCTGGTATTGCTGACGGATCCGGGCAGCCCCCGCGTCACGAGTCTCGCTGTCACGGAAGCGAACCGACATGACGCCATCGTCGCCCACGGTCACCGCGCGGTAGCGAATCCGGTCCTCACGCAAAAAGCGTTTGATCTCACTGGCATACACATCCAGGCGCTGTTGAATCGCAGTTTCCAGGTCGACTTCCATCAGGAAGTGCACCCCACCTCGCAAGTCCAAGCCTAGCTTCATCGGGCCGGCGCCCAATGAGGACAACCAATCCGGCGTGGTCTCGGCCAGGTTCAGAGCCACCAAATAATCGTCACCCAAGGCCTGCTGAACAATGGCTTTGGCCTTGAGTTGGTCCTCGGCGTTATTCAGCCGAATGATCGGCAATTGCCCCTCGAACCCGGCTGACTTTTGCGGGATGCCGGCTTGGTCCAACGCATCTATTGCGCGCTGCAAGACCGGTGGATCAACAACCACGCTGCTGCGGCTGCCGGCCAACTGAATCGCCGAGTCTTCGGGAAACAAGTTGGGCGATGCGTACAGAAAGCCGATGGCCAAAATGACCAAAATCAGCGCGTTCTTCCAAAGGGGGAAACGGTTCATGGGGACCCAAAACGGGGGCCGAAGCCCCCTTTTTCAATTAGTTACGAATGTCTTTCAAGGTGCCCTTGGGCAAGGTAGTGGCCACGGCCGCGCGTTGCACAACGATTTCGTTGCCGGCGCTGATTTCCACCAACACGTAATCCTCGTCGTCCTTGACCTTGGTCACGACGCCGGCCACGCCACCGCCGGTTACGATTTCGTCGCCCTTGCCCAATGACGCCACCAACTCACGATGCTCCTTGGCGCGCTTTTGCTGGGGACGCCACAGCAAGAAGTAAAAGATCGCGATGAACACGACCAACATGCCGATGTTTACTAGGGGGCTGGGGCCAGCCGGTGCGTCGGCGGCATGCGCCATGGGAATCAAAAAGTCCATTAAAGGCTCCTTAGGTTAGCGGCGGGACATCCAGATCCCGCTTCGCATAAAAATCGGTAACAAAGGCGGCGAGGCTACCTGTCTCGATCGCGCCCCGCAATCCCGCCATCAGTGTCTGGTAATGGTGGATGTTGTGCAGAGTTCCAAGCGTCGAGGCCAAAATCTCGCCACATTTGTACAGATGGTACAGATAACCCACGCTGTAATTCGAGCAGGTATAGCAATCACAGGCGCTGTCCAAGGGCTGGGTTGAGCCGCGCCATTGGGCGTTTTTGATCTTGACCACGCCGGTGTCGACAAACAGGTGGCCGTTGCGGGCATTGCGGCTGGGCATAACGCAATCAAACATATCCACGCCCCGGCGCACCCCCTCGACCAGATCCTCGGGCTTGCCCACACCCATGACATAGCGCGGATGATCGGCGGGCAGTTTCGGCGCAGTATGGGACATGATCTTGAACATCTCGTCCTTGGGCTCGCCAACCGACAGGCCGCCAATCGCATAGCCGTCGAAATTCATGTCCACCAGCGCGTCCATGCTGCGATCCCGCAAATCCTCGTACATTCCGCCCTGGACAATGCCGAACAACGCCGCCGGACTGTCACCGTGGGCATTAATCGAGCGCTGAGCCCAGCGCTGGGATAACTCCATCGAGTCCCGGGCCTCGGCATAGGTCGCCGGATAGGGCGTGCACTCGTCAAAGATCATGACGATGTCACTGCCCAGGGCGCGCTGCATGTCCATGCTGGACTCGGGATCCAGGAACACCTTCGAGCCGTCCACCGGGTTTTGAAAGCGCACACCCTCCTCGGTGATCTTGCGCATGGCGCCCAGGCTGAACACCTGAAAGCCACCCGAATCGGTCAGAATCGGCTTGTCCCAATTCATAAAGCCGTGCAGACCGCCGTGCTCGCGCATGACCTCGGGACCGGGGCGCAACATCAGGTGAAAGGTATTGCCCAGCAAAATCTGAGCGCCGGTGCTGGCGACCTGTTCGGGGGTTAATCCCTTGACCGTGCCGTAGGTGCCCACGGGCATGAATGCCGGGGTGTCCACCGCGCCCCGGGGGAACGTCAGCCGACCCCGTCGGGCAGCGCCGTCAGTTCCAAGAAGTTCAAACTGCATCGTGCAATCAGCGCGGGCCATTCGGGATCTCTATTAATTTGGGGCGCGGAGTTTAACGCGGATGCCGGGTCAAAAACATGGCATCGCCGTAACTGAAGAATCGGTATTCCTCGCGGACCGCCTGTTGATAAGCCGCCAGCACTCGATCCTGGCCGGCAAAGGCACTGACCAGCATCAACAGCGTGCTCTCGGGCAAGTGAAAGTTGGTGACCATGGCGTCCACCACCCCAAACTCAAACCCGGGGTAGATAAAGATCTCGGTGTCGTCCTCGAAGGCCACGATTTCACCCCGCTGATGCCACAGAGTTTCCAGGGTCCGAACCACGGTGGTGCCGACCGCCACCACTCGGCCGCCGCGCAGGCGCGTGGCCTGAATCAGATCCGCAGTGTCCTGGGACACCTGGCACCACTCACTGTGCATCTTGTGCTCGGTGACATCATCCGCCCGCATGGGCAGAAACGTACCGGCGCCAACGTGCAAGGTGACCTCGGCCGTATCGACGCCGGCAGCCCGAATTTGATCCAGCAATTCCGGGGTAAAGTGCAGACCCGCGGTGGGCGCTGCAACCGCGCCCTCGTTTTTGGCAAATACGGTTTGATAACGCTCGCGATCCTGGGCGTTGTCCTGGCGTTTGATGTACGGCGGCAGGGGCATGTGACCGTGATCGTGCAGCGCCTGCATCGGATCATCGCCCAGCAGTTTCAGGATGAACAAATCCCCG
>CALKMT010000167.1 GCA_938091715.1 uncultured Litorivicinus sp. | reverse complement strand
CTCGGGAATCGGGACCGCCTCGACGATGCTCTCGCCGCTGTCTAGGGCGTCCTGGGCCTCGTAGGCGCTAGCGGTAATGGCGCTGACAAACCAGCCCGAGGGGGATTCATCCGACTCGTCTTGGTCCATCACGATCCAAACCGAGGGGATTTTCATGTTCAGCGACACCAGGTAGGCCTCGACGTCGGCACGGAACAACTCCATGGTCACGGTGCCGGCGTGGTAATCCACCGTCTCACCATCACGGACCATTTCCTTCCAGTGCTCATCAGGCGCGCCGGGGATGACCGCAACGGGCGTCCAAATGTCCTTGGCCCAGCGGGTCACGCCTGCGGTACGGCGCACCACGGCGCCGACGCGTAATTCCCTTTTCCAACTCTCTGTGCGACTGCTCATGGCAATTCTCATTATCAGGGAGCGATGGAATCTAACAAAGGTTTATCCAATCGCCAACTCGTCAGGACCCCACGGCTGTGGCAGACTCGGGACAACTACAAAAACAAACGAGTTGGAACTATGACCCCTCGCAAGACGCTGTTGTTGTGCTCCTGTGACAAGACACAATCACTGGATGCCGAGGCGCTTAAGCGCGTGGCCGGGGCCGAACAAGCCATCCAAGTGGATCAGCTGTGCGGCAGCGAAATGCCGGTCGCCGTCGAGCACCTAGGCGCCACCAACGAGCTGATCATCGCCTGTGGACAGCAAGCCGGCCTGTTTGAACGCCTGGCCGAAGAGATCGCCGCCGAAATTCAGCACAGCGCGCCGCTGGCGACCATTGATTTACGCGACCGCGCAGGTTGGGCCGCCCCCGAGGCGCGGGCTGATCGCGTGCACGCCAAACAAGCCGCCCTGCTGGCCGCCGCGCAATTGCCCGCACCGCTGACCCCGTTAAAAACCATTCAATCCAACGGCGTGTGCTGCGTGGTGGGCCCAACCGATGCAGCCCTAAAGATGGCCGAGCTAGTGTCCGATGAGCTGGGGGTGACCTGCATCCTGAACGATCAGGGGCCGATCCAGTTGCCCTCGGCGGACTACGACGTGGCCAAGGGTACGCTGACCGAGGCCCGAGGCGCCCTGGGTGCGTTCGAGCTGACCTTTAGTGGCCTGCAGACCCTGAATCCTGCCGGTCGCGGGGGCCTAAGCTATACCCAGCCCCAGGCCACTGCCGCCAGCGAATGCGATGTGTTTATTGACCTGCGTGGCGGAGCGCCGGCCTTTCCCAGCCATGAGAAACGCAACGGCTATTTCTGGGCCGACCCGGCCAAAGCAGGCGAGCTGGAGCGCATTGCCCTGACCGCTCGTGAGCGTGTCGGCGAGTTCGAAAAGACCGTGTATTTCAAACTGGAGCCCTCGCTGTGTGCGCATTCACGGGCCAAACAGGATGGCTGTACCCGGTGCCTGGACGTGTGCCCCACCGAGGCGATTTTCTCGGCCGGCGATCACGTCGAGATTGACTCGAACATCTGCGCGGGCTGTGGTTCCTGCGCCGCGGTGTGCCCGACCTCGGCGGTCACCATGACCGAAACGCCCTTTGAATCCATGACCCGTGCCATCGACGTGCTGGGCAAAACCTATCGCGAGGCAGTCAACGAATCCCCGCGCCTGGTCTTTCACTCGCTCGGCGCCGGGCAGTCCGCCATTGAAACCCTAGCCCGTTATGGCGCGGGATTGGCGGACGATCTGATTCCCATTGGGCTAGAGCACGTGGATCGCATTGGCCATGCAGAGCTGCTGGCCTGCCTGGGTGCAGGCTTTGCCGAGGCATTGATCCTGGTGGATACCCCAGCGGATCGCGAGGCCATCACCCCGCAACTGGAGCTGGCCCAGGCCATGATTGCCGGGGCCGGACAGTCACCGGATCGCTTGCGTGCAGTCACCATCGAAGAGATCTCCCAGCCCGGCCAGAACGCAGGCCGGGTCAGCGAGCCGGTGTTGTTGGTCGGCGGGCGCCGGGACATCACCAAGGTCGCGGTCGGTGCCATGACCACCGATCACTCGACCCCCATTGCCCTGCCCACTGGCGCGCCCTATGGCGCGATCGACATCAACGCCGATCAGTGCACCCTGTGCCTGGCCTGTGTGTCCCTGTGCCCGACCGGGGCCCTGGGCGATCACCCGGACCGGCCCGAGATTCAGTTCACCGAGAACGCCTGTGTTCAATGCGGCGTGTGCGAGAGCACCTGCCCCGAGAACGCCATCGCCCTGAAACCCCAGTTGGATTTGTCCAAAGAGGCCCTGAGTCATCGGGCCTTGCACGGCGAAGAGCCCTTTGAATGCATCGGTTGCGGGGTTCCCTTTGGCGTGGCCAGCACCATCAATCGAATTGTCGAGAAACTGGAGGGCAAGCACTGGATGTTCACCAACTCGGACAACGTGCAACTGGTCAAAATGTGCGATGACTGCCGGGTCAAGGCCCAGTATCACGGCGACGACGCCCCCATGGCCGCCGGCCAGCGCCCCCGGGTGCGCACCAGCGATGACTACCTAGATAGCTAAATCGAGTTAAGGAATTTTCATGGTTCAATTTACCGATGCCAGCAGTGGCAGTCAGGACAACCTAATCGCCACGGATGCGCCGCGGCCGCAGGACAAAAACCCCGAGGGCATTGATCGGATTATCGCGATTGCCTCGGGCAAGGGTGGGGTGGGTAAATCCACCGTGTCCTCGAACCTGGCGGTGGCGCTGGCCTCGAAAGGCTTGAAAGTAGGCCTGCTGGATGCCGATGTCTATGGCCCCAGCCAACCACGCATGCTGGGCGTCTCGGGGCGACCCTCAAGCCCGGACGGGCACACCATTTTGCCGCTGCGCAATCACGGTGTGACACTGATGTCCTTGGGCCTGATGACCCCGGATGACGAGGCCATTATTTGGCGCGGACCGATGCTGATGGGGGCGCTGGAGCAGATGATGAACCAGGTTGACTGGGGCAAGCTGGACGTCTTGTTGGTGGACCTGCCGCCGGGCACCGGCGACGTCCAAATGACCCTGAGCCAAAAGTTCTTTGTTGCGGGCGCCGTGGTGGTTTCGACCCCCCAGGACATTGCCCTGATTGATGCACGCAAGGGCATCGACATGTTCCAGCGCATGGAAGTCCCGCTGTTTGGCCTGATCGAGAACATGGCCTCGTTTGTGTGCGACGGCTGTGGCAAGGAGCACCATCCCTTTGGATCCGGCGGCGCTCGGGCCGAAGCGGAAAAGATCGGCGCACCCTTTTTAGGTGCCGTGCCGCTGGATTTGGATATCCGTATTGGCTCGGATGGCGGCGTGCCCATCGTGGTATCAAAGCCCGACAGCCCCCAGGCCCAAGCCTTTCAAAAGCTGGCCGATGACATCATCGCCTCGGACGTCTACGCGCAGGCGGTGCAATGATCGACTCGCCACAATTTCCACCGCTGTTTCGAGGCGAGGTCGTGCCCAGCCGGGTCGACCCCTTTGACAAGGCCATCAGCCAGGCCATAGCCGGCGTAGATTCGGGCACGATTTATTACTCCGAAGCCATCGACACCCTGCAGGCGGCCCTGGTTCTGGCCCCGGAAAGCACCCTGGAAGAAGCCGTCCAAGCGGTCTATGTGGCCCAGGTCGGATTGGCCGAAAGCCTGGGCGCCCTGGCGCCACCCGAGGTACCGGTGCATTTCCAATGGCCCTCGCGGATCAAGGTCAACGGCGCGGTATGTGGCGGCGTGCGCTATGCCGCAGACACCGATACCCCAGACTCGATGCCCCAGTGGTTGGTGATCGGCATCGACGTGCCGTTTTTGGGCCTGCCCGCCGAACCCGGCGAGAACCCGAACCAAACCACCCTGCACGAGGAGGGCTGCTCGGAAATCACACCGATGGGCCTCTTGGAAAGCTGGTCCAAGCACACCCTGCTGTGGCTGACCAAGTTTATGGATGGCGGATTTGAGGTCGTCCACAAAGAGTGGCGCCCACGCTGTGACACCCTGGGCCAAGCCATCGAAACCCCAAAACCCGGCGTCTTTGTTGGGCTGGACGAACGCGGCCGCATGTTGCTGCGTCAGGATGGCATCACCGACACCCTCAGTTTGATTGATTTTGCGGAGCGCACATGAAGCTGGCTCGAACCTTACGACTTGATGTCTCGGATCAAAACGTTTTTGAACACCCCGCGCCCAGTGGCGAGTGGGCCATTTCCGGTGGCTTTGAGTTTTCAGACTGGGGCCAGGGCGAGCTAAAGGGCAAGGCCAAGCAGGCCTTTAGCAACGGCTGGTACAGCGTTGAGTCCGGTGGCCGGGCCAGCTTTGTTGGCGTGTGCAGCATCACCGAGGGCGAGCTGGAGCAACTGCGCCAAACCCTGGCGCAAACCTTTGTCGAGATCTATGGCGCGCCGGATATTGACGCCGCCTATCCGGTGGCCTGCGAGGAAATCGATCAGATGCGCACCATGTGCGAGGACTTTGAGGACAACACCCTGTTGATGGTCAGCCGTACCCTGACTGACCTGGGTGTCGAGGAGACCTATCGCACCCGGGCGCCGCAAGACGCCTCGCTGGAGGCCTTTGCGGTCCACGGCAGCTACGAGTAGCTACAAGCCAAAACTGCCATAGGGCAGGTAGCGCACTGGCGTCCCAGGCTGAATGTCCTGGGCGTGCTCGTCCAAATCCACCAGCCCCTCGGACCAGGCCAAGCCGGTGACCCGGCCCGAGCCTTCGCTGCCAAACACCTCGACCTGACCGTCCCGCACCCGGGCCCGCAGCATCTCGCTGCGACCGGGCTTTTTGTTTTTGCTGAAATTCGCTGGCAACCAATAGCCCTGGGGCTCGAACCAGTGCCCCCCGGCCAACAGCGCCATGGCAGGCGCAGCAAATCGCAAGGTGCACACCCAAGCGGCCACCGGGTTGCCAGGCAAGCCCACCACCGGCGTACCCTGGAACATCGCCAGGGCCAGCGGCCGGCCCGGCTTAATCGCAATTCGCCAGTTACTGATCTCGCCCTGGGACTTTAGAATTTTCGACACATGATCCTCGTCGCCGGCGGAAATTCCGCCGCTGGTCAGGATCAAATCGCATTGCTGGGCCCCGCGATTCAGGGCCTCGGCCACGTCCTCGGAACGGTCCAGGGCATGCCCCAAGTCCACCACCTGATAGCCCAAACGAGCCACCAAGGACGACAGCATCGGCCGGTTGGCGTCATAAATCTGCCAGTCGGTGACACTCGCCCCCACCGGCTTGACCTCGTCCCCGGTCGACAGCACCCCGACCCGCAGGGTTTGATAAACCGAGACCTGCTGAACCCCAACGCTGGCCAGCACTGAAATGTGCGTCGGGTCCAGGCGGGTGCCCGCGGCAATGATGGCGTCCCCAGACTGGATGTCTTCCCCCGCCAGCCGAGTATTGGCACCGGCCTTTAACGTGCCATTCAGGTGCAGTTGGCCGTCGATGACCTCGCAGTCTTCCTCGAGCACCACGGTGTCGGTGCCAGCGGGAATCACTGCCCCGGTCAGGATCCGAATGGCGTAGCCCGCGGGCACAGTATCGGTATAGGGCACGCCTGCGGCGCTACGACCTTGAACCAGCGGTAACTGGGCTGGTACCTGAGTCAATGGGCCAGCAAAGGCATAGCCATCAACCGCCGAATTACTGCTGGGGGGATGGGCCCGAGGGGCATAAATATCCGCCGCGGCAATCCGCCCGACCGCTTGATCCAAGGGTAGCTCGTCCTGGATCGGTACGACCGGGTGCAGGCGGGCGCGCAAGCGCTCCAGGGCCTCGTTAACCGGGGTCCAATTGACCCCAGGGGGCAGGGCAAAGCAATCGTTTCGAAGTGCGTTCATGAAGGGTCTCGCTGCACAATAAAGTCGGCCAGCCCTGGCACATCGTTGATATCAAAGGTAGGTCCGGAATACTCCAGCGCGTGGTCGCTGGCCACCGCGATTATGTCGTCGCGCTCGGTATACAAAGGCGCCTGGGTACAGACGCTGCGATGCACCTCGATCTTGGGATGGCGCGAGGCCTTGAATCCCTCGACCACCACCCAATCGCATTCTCCCAGCCGGGCCAATAACTGATCCAGAGTCTGCTCTGCGCTCTCACGTAACTCGTGCATGATGGCAAAGCGTTGGCCGCCGGCCAGGATGACCTCTTGGGCCCCGGCCTGGCGGTGACGGTAGCTGTCGGTGTTGGGCTGATCGACGTCCACGCTGTGGTGCGCATGCTTGATCGAATTAACGACCAGACCGCGGCTGACCAGCTCTTGAATCAGGCAGGTGGCCAAGGTCGTTTTGCCGCAGTTTTTCCAGCCCACAATGCCGATCACCTTCATCCCAGGCGCCGCTCCGCGTCCTGGAGATCCTCGGGCGTATTGATGTTGAAAAAATCCGCTTGGGGAAAGACCACCAGGGATTCGCCCTGGGCCTGGGTCCATTGGCGGATCTTGCGTACGCCCTGGGCCAGCGCCGCACGTAAGTCCTCGCGCAAATCCACACGCCAGCGGCCAAAGGTCGGCTGGGGCAAGCGGCCCCGATCGGGGTCTGGGGTCGCCGCCAAGGTCACCGGCGAGTCAGACAGGGCAAACTGAGCCACCAAGTCCGAGGGGAAAAACGGTGTGTCTGCGGCCACGCTGACGACCCACTCATGGCCATGCTCAGCGGCCCAATCCATGCCGGCCAGTACACCGGCCAGGGGACCTGGGAAGTCGGCCACCGAGTCGCTGACCACCGGCAGGTCCAGGTCCGAAAAACGCTCAGGATCCCCGTTGGCACTTAAAACCAGTGCGCTGACTTGGGGCTGGATTTGGCCGATCACGTGCTGAAGTAACGACTGGTATCCCAACATCAGACGGCCTTTGTCGCCACCTCCCATGCGCCGCGCCTGACCCCCGGCCAGGATGACCGCGCAGTCACTCACCCCGAGCGCCCTTGCGTCGCATACTCGGCGCATCGTCGGCCACCTCGGCGAGGTCCTGGTCAAACACCAAACGATGCTGACCGCTTAGGCAGGTGAATTTTTTGCCCCGCATACGGCCAATCAGGGTCAGGCCCACCTGCTGGGCAATGTCCACGCCCCAGGCGGTAAACCCCGAACGGCTGATCAGGGTCGGGATGCCCATCAGGGCGGTTTTAATGACCATTTCCGAGGTCAACCGGCCCGTGGTGTACAAAACCTTGTCCGCGGCGGTTACGTCGTTTTGATGCATCCAACCGGCGATCTTGTCCACCGCGTTGTGGCGCCCCACGTCCTCCATGTAGGCCAACACCTGCTGGCCCTGGCACAGGGCGGTGCCGTGAATGGCGCCGGTTTCCATGTACAGACTGGGGGTGTGATTGATCTGGTAGGACAGATCGTAAAAGGTCCGGGTGTGGACCGGGGTGTCCGGCAGGCTTAAGCCCTCGAGCCCCGCCATCATGTCGCCAAACACCGTGCCCACGGCACAGCCCGAGGTACGGGTTTTCTTTTCTAACTTGTCCTCGACATTGGTGCTGTGCTCGGTACGCACCACCACGACCTCGAGCTCTGGATCGAAATCAATCGCCGTCACATGATCCTCAGAGGTCAGCATGCCCTGGTTTAATAGAAAGCCCAGGGCCAGGTATTCGGGGTAATCGCCAATGGTCATCGCGGTCACGATCTCTTGGCGATTGAGGTAAATCGTAAGCGGCCGCTCTTCGATAACTTGAATGGCCCGGGCATTGCCATGCTCGTCGATGCCGGTGACGGAGCGGGACAATCGCGGGTCGTTCGGATTGGGGTGGATCGATGCGCTCATGGACAGTGGCTTATTATTCTCATCCCGCAACACTACCGCGACCGGCGGGCAAAGGCGAGACTACGCTCAGTCCTGCGCGGCCTCGGCGGTTGCCGGCAAGCTGACCTGAACACTGGGCCAGTCCCGCACGGATTCATTTAGACCTTGCAGCGCCTTGAGCTCTAACTCGGACCGGCCCTGGGCGCGATACACCTGGGCCAAGGCCTCGTAGGTTTCTGGCGCTGGATCGTCCGCCAAACTGGCCTCAAAGGCCGCCTCGGCAGTTTCCAAATCCTCGTTCAAAACCGCCAGCCGGCCCCGGGCGCGCTCAAGCGACGCGGCCTCTTGATAGCGCTTGGACAGCTTGACCAAAAACGCCTGACGCGCCGGCACATCCAAACCCGGCAGCGTGCCGTACAGATCAAACAACTCGTCCTCGGGCGCCTGCTTTAAAGCTTTTTCCAACTCGATCCGAGCGGCCTCGGTGGCACCGGCCTGGGCCAGACCGTTGACCAAGACCGCAATCAAACTGGGCTCCAAGCGCAGAGCCTTGGGCAGGGCGTCCCAGGTATTTTTTAGTGACAAGGGAAAAGCGCTGGGTTTGTCCGCAGGCTCGGCATCGGAGGCCGCTTGGGCCAGTGCTCGGCGATGAGCCTCGACCTCGAGCGCCCGGGCCTGCCCCTCGGGCATGGCACCGACCTTGCGGGCCTGGGGCAACAACTCGATCAGGGTGTCGGTGTGACCAAGCTGCTCGGCGACCTGGCAACTGAGGGTGAGCAGCTCTTTGTCCTTGGGCTTGATGCGACGAAGCGCGCTTAGGGTATCCGCGCAGGCCTGATACTGGCCCTTGTCGAACTGCATCCGGGCCTCGGCCAGGCCGATGGCCAGCTCGCTGCCGGGTACGGTCTGCATGGCTTTGACCAATAGGGCATCGCGCTGATCGTCATAGCCCAGGGCATTGGCGGCCTCGGCGGCGGACAGGTAGTTAATAAAGGCCAAATCCGAGCGCGGTGCGGCGGCAGTCAGGTGCTTCAATGCCGCCTCGTAGCGGCCCATACGCAGCTCCATGAAGCCCTTTTGCGTCGCGCCCCGGGCGCTGCGTCCCCGCAAGCGAGCCCACAATCGGCCCAGGCCAACCGGGCTATCCAACAGCCGGCCGATCAGGCGAAAGGTGAAATAACTCAGCGTCAATAGGGCCGTGGCCAGGCCGATTCCGACCCATAGACTCATCTCGACGGTGGTGGTGCCGTAGGACAGCAGCACATAACCGGGGTCGTTTTGGATCAGCTGGCCGATCAGCGTGCCGGCCGCCAGGGCCAGGCCGACCAAACACAGAAACAGGATGACCTTGATCAGGGCACGCATGACTAGTTGCCTCCCAGGGCCGCATCACGGGCTTTTTGTACCAGTTTTAGAGCCGCCAAGGAGGCCCCCACCGGCGGTAGTTCTGGCGCAATGGGCTGACCGCTGAGTCGCTCGAAGGTTGCGATCAGGCTTTGTGTCGTCGCATCGTTGGCCAAGAAATTCGCGTCGGTCCAGGCACTGGCCCGTTGTAGGCTGGACTGCCAGGCCATGGCGTCCTTGGCCAGGATGGCCAACTGAGCCTGCTCGATCATTAAACGTAAGTTCTGGCGGGCATAGACCTCTTCGGCCGGGGATAGCATCGGCTGGATCGGCTCGGCGCGCTGGCGAATGGTGATGAAACTGGACAGTGTTTTTAGCATGCCCTCGGCACCGGTAGCCTCTGGCGCCTCGGCGCGTTCAACCACCGAGGGCGCCATGCTGAGCACATCGACCTGATCGGCGGCCGCAGCCAGGGCCAGATACAGGCCATTACGATCGACCTTGGGGATCGCGTTCAAGGCCGCCAACTCGCCAGCCAGCGCCCGACGAACCGGGAACAGTGCCGCATCGTCGGCATTGGCCAGGGTCTGGTCCGCGGACTGCATCAGGGCCAGCCCGGTGCCCACGTCACCGCCAGCTTGGATGCGCTGAATGGCAATGCGTAGCAGGTATTCGACCTCGGCCAGCAGATATTCCTGGGCCCGATTGCCCTCGATCAGCTCGACCCGGGTACGGGTGTCCGCCAAGTCATCAACAAAGGTTTTTAGTTGCCCTTGCACCGCATCGCTGACGCCCACTGCCTGAGCGGCGGCGTCCAAGACTTGCTGTTGCGCGGTATCGACGCGCGCCAAGTTGGTTTGCAATTCACTAACCGCGGCGGTCGCGCTTTCTAGATTGGCGACCTGCGCCTGCAGGGCCGAAACCTGGACGGCTAACTGTCCTTGGTCGGACTGTGCATCGGCGACCTGTTGGCCTGCGATCCAGCCACCGGCTCCAACGCTTGCCAATGCCACCAGCGAAATCACAAAGGCCGCACGAGCCCATTTTCGGCTGTCGGCGTCTGGCGTGGTCTCGGTTTCGTGTTCGGTTGTTTCTGGCTCTGGCGCGAGCGCGTCCGCCTCAATGACCTCGGGCGTCTGGGTTGATGGCTCTTGCTGATCGCTCATACCGATTCCTTTTCCAGCGCTGTTATCAGCGCTTGGTCACTGGCCGAGGGCAACACCCGCTCGACCGTTAATCCAAATGCACGGGCCTGATCCGCCACCCGCTGGCTGGGCACCCAGGCGCGCAACCCCGGCAAATTCCATTGCGCGACCTGCTGGGCAATATCCACCGAGGTCACCCAGGCCCGTTCCAATACACCATGTTCTGGGCCGGGCGGCAATGCCACGGGCGTCCGTTGATACAACGCCAAACGGGTCACGCTGCGATCCGCCAGTCCTTGCTCGATGGCCTGGCGCCCACCCAAGCCCGCGGCCAACAAAATCCGTTGCGCCTGAGCACACAGAGCCAACACGCCCTCGCTGTCATGCTGGGCTGGCACCTGTGGGGCAAATCCATAGTCAGACAAAATATGCGCAGTCCCAGGCCCCACAGCAATGCACGTTTGGTCGATGGGCAGTTGCGGCCAGTACTCATCAACCTCGTCGATCAACCGCCGGGCCGCGGCCTTGGACACCACGATCAGGGTATCGAATTGATCGAGCTCCATGATCACCCGATGATCGATGCTCAGCGGCTCGATCTGAATCGCAGGATACGCCTGCGCGGCATAGCCCAGTCCGCGCAAGCGCTCGGCCAGCGGCTCGGCCTCCGGCGCGGGACGGGCAATTAACCAGCTCACTCCAGCGTGCCGGCCAATAATTCTGCGGCACCATCGGCCAGCAGCTGTTCGGCCAAGGCCAAGCCCATGTCCGCTGCCTGAGCGGGTGGGCCTTGGGTTTCCACTTCGATCACCCGAGAGCCGTCCACCGCGCCAACCCGGGCACGCACCCGAAGCTCGCCATGAACAAACTGGCCGTGCACCGCCAAGGGCACCTGACATCCGCCGTCCAAGCGGGTCGATACCCCGCGCTCGGCAGCCACACGCTGAGCCGTGGGTTCGTGCAACAAACATTGAATGCGGCTGAGCGTTTCCGGATCGTCCAAGCGAGCCTCGAGTCCCAACACGCCCTGGCCCACCGCCGGCAGACAATCGTCCTCGTGCAGATGCTGGGCAATACGCTCGGCCAGGCCCATGCGCTCCAGGCCGGCCACCGCCAGAATCAAGGCGTCGTATTGCCCCTCGTCTAGCTTGCGCAGGCGGGTTTGCAAATTGCCCCGCACGACTTTGAATTCCAGATCCGGACGCAGGTGCTTTAACTGGCTGACCCGGCGCAGACTGGCCGAACCCACCACGGCGCCTGCGGGCAACTGGCCAAACTCGTCGTAATCGTTACTGACAAAGGCATCCCGGGGATCCTCGCCCTGCATGACGCCGACCAGCCCCAGGCCCTCGGGAAAGTGCACCGGCACATCCTTTAAGGAATGCACCGCCAGATGGGCACGCCCGTCGAGTAGGGATTTTTCCAGCTCTTTCACGAACAGGCCTTTGCCTCCGGAGGTGTACAGCGGACCCTCGAGCTTCTGGTCCCCCTCGGTGGTCATGGGTAACAGCGTGACCTGAAGATCCGGGTGTGCGTCGCGCAATTTCGCTTGTACGTGATGGGCCTGCCACAGGGCCAGGGGCGATTCGCGGGTGGCGATAATCAATTCCATGGGGTGTCCTTTACTACTAAGGACAGAATACGGCTTAGCGCGGCATCAAGCCATAATCCGCCTGCAAAACTCGGCGGGTTACTTCTTTTTTCTGACGTCGCGAGACCGGCAGGCGACTGGGATGGCCGTCGATGCGAACTCCCTGCTGGCCCAAATCCGTGACCCATTGGGGCGCGATTAATAAGTGACGGTGAATACGAATTAAATCCGGCCGCAGGC
>CALKMT010000166.1 GCA_938091715.1 uncultured Litorivicinus sp. | reverse complement strand
AGGCCGACAGTGCGATCTTGAGCGTCATGGTCAGCGGAATCGACAACAGCATGCCCACGCTGCCAAACAACCAGCCCCAGAAAATTAGGCTGAAGAACACCACAAAGGTCGACAGGCCCACCCCGCGACCCTGAAAACGCGGCTCGATCACGTTGCCAAACAGGGTGTTAATCGCAAAGTACCCCACCGCGACACCCACCGCAGAGCCGGTGCCCAGCTCTAGCAGGGCCAGTAAGACCGCCGGGATCGCGGCAATGATCGAGCCGATATTCGGGATATAGTTCAGCAGAAACGCCAACAATCCCAGCACCAGCGGGAAGTCCACGCCAATTAGCGAACACAGCACCGTCGCGCTAAGCCCAGTGCCCAAGCTAACCCAGGTCTTGATCGCCAGGTAGGTATTCATTTTGGCCGCCAGCTCGGCAAAACGCGCCAGAGTTTCCTCGGGCGCCATCAGAGCCGAGCGCATCTTGATGGGCAACGAGGAGGCTTCAAACAGGATAAAAATCACCAGAAGCAAAATAATGAAGCCGTTGGCCAGCACATGGCCCAGGCCGCTTAACAAATTCGAGACCAGCCCCATGGCAGCGCCTGGGTCGATAACGTCCTGCAACGCCTGGCGATTGACCGGTATACCCAGAGATTCGGCCATGGGCATCAGACCGCCAATTTCGGTTTTAATCCGCGTCTGATACTCGGGCAACGCCGCCAGGAAACTGTCGATTGAACCGGCCACCACCATGCCGATCAGCGAGGCCAGCAGGACAATCAACCCGACCACGGACAGGACCGCCAGCGCCGGGGGAACCCGCCGCTTTTCCAACCAAAACACCGGGGGCGCGGCGATCATGGCAATAAAGACCGAAATCAGCAGAGGCACCACAACGGGCCCAGACAGTTTGAGCCCGGCCAGCACCACCACCACGGCGGCCAGGTTCAGCAATAAATTGGTTTGTTGGCTAGATTTAATCAACTCTGCACATCCTTTGGATCTCTCACCGGTATGAGTCGCCGTGCACTGTCGGGCAACTGCCGTTTCGATTTATCGGTTAGGCTACCTGAGTTTTCTGACGACAGGAAAAACGGAATGAAACTTTACCTTGGACTGGCGTTGGTCTTGAGTCTGCCCGCCCAGGCCGGTTTGTTTGACGACATCAAGACCGCGGTTACAGGCCACATCGAGGACTATCAATCCCGCAGTCTGCCCGATCAGGTCTTGGAATCCGGCACCGTATTGCGATCCAACCAGTTTCGCACCGAGGATCCTGGCCAGGACCGTTTGCACTATGGCCGCGGAACGGTCGAGCTGATCAAAGACAACGGCGTGACCTACCTGCAGTTGCAGACCGACGTTGAGTTTGGTCTGGCCCCGGATTTGCACCTGTACGTCTCGCCGGCCAAAAACATCGACACCGAGGCCCGTTTCGAAAGCACCGAACAGATCGAGATTGGCCGACTGGTCAAAGGCGAAGGCGCCAGCTACTACGCCCTGAACCAGCTCAGTCCCGCACAATTAGATGCCATCGGATCGGTCACGGTGTGGTGCAAACAATTCAGCGAGTTCATGGCCTCAACCGACCTGTAAACACTCGGTCAAATTCTGTTGAAACCCCGCGTGGGCTGGGCGAGACTGGGTAAAAGCAAGGACCCCACATGCCCAATATCGCGCCCGATCATTTAGAAAACCTGGTACAGCAAACACTCATCGCCGCCGGCAGCCACCCCGAGGAAGCCGCCATCGTGGCCGATCATCTGGTGCGCGCCAATCTGGCGGGCCACGACTCCCATGGGGTGGGCATGCTGACCAACTACCTGCCGGGGCTACAATCTGGCGTGCTAAAGGCCAATCAACCCCACGAGATCTATATGGATGCCGGGCCCTTGTTGGGTATCGACGGGGGTCGTGGATTTGGCCAACGCATCGCCAAAGAATCGATGGACCTGGGTATCGCCCGGGCCCGAGAGCATGGCCTGGCCTTGATCGGTACTCGACGCTGCCATCACATCGGCCGCATTGGCACCTATGCCGAGCAGTGCAGCGCGGCGGGCTTGATCAGCCTACACTTCGTCAACGTCCAAGATCACCGCCCGCTGGTGGCTGCATTCCGCGGCAAGGAAGCAGTATTTGGCACCAACCCCATCTGTTTCGGCATGCCCAGCCAAGGCGATGCCCCAGATATTTTGCTGGACATGGCGACCTCGCAAATTGCCCTGGGCAAGACCCGGGTCGCGTTTTTGGGCGGCAAACCCGTGCCCCAGGGCGCGGTCATCGACCATCAGGGCCAGTTGTCCGATCAGCCCAGCGTGATGTGGCAAGAGCCCTTTGGCGCGCTAACGCCGCTTGCGGATCACAAGGGTTATGGGCTGGCCTTGATGTGCGAAATACTGGGGGGCGTGATGACCGGTGGCGGCAGCATTGCCCCACATCACGAGCGCCTGGGCGGCATCGTGAACAACATGCTGTCGATCCTGATCGATCCGAAGCGCCTGGTCACTGCCGATTACCTGGCCCAGGAGTTGTCCGAGCTGGTTAACTTTGTGACCCACAGTGCACCGGCGGGGTCCTTGCCGGTCATTTTGCCAGGGGAGCCCGAGCGTCAAACCCATCAAGCCCGAACCCCGGGCATCCCATTTGATGACGGCAACTGGGACTCCTTGGTCCAGGCCGCCGCAACCCTAGGAGTGGACTGGAATGCCTGAGCGCGATCCGTCAGAGTATCGACAAGAAGACCTAAAGGCGGTTGAGGAGTACATCAACCGCCCGATTCACCAGGTCAAACGCAAGCCCTTTAAGCCGTACCTGATGATGGGAGCCCTGTTGGGCGTGGTGATTTTTTTAGGCGGCCTAGCCTGGTTGATCGGCTGGCTGGTCGAGCCGTACCTTTGAGGCCTGGCTGCGGCGATACTCGTCGTACAGAAAAATCGCCACCGCCGTCCAAATAAAGCCAAAGGCCACGCCACGCTCGAGGTCAAAGGGCTCGCCCAAGACCAACACCCCACTGGCCATTTGCAGCGTCGGCACGGTAAAGAACAGCATCCCCAACAAGGACAGCGGGATACGACGGGCCGCTGCCACATGAGTAATCAGCGGAATCGCGGTGACCGCACCGCCCAAGATTAACCAGATCGCCGTGGGCTCGCTGGTGACCCATTTGATATCGCCCCAGACGGCCAAATAAATGGCCCAGATTGGAAACAGCACCATCGATTCGACACTTAGGCCGACAATCGACTCGACCTTGACCATCTTGCGCGCCGAGGAATAGGCCGCAAAACTAAAACCCACCGCCAAGCCAAACCACGGCCATTCGCCGACTAACACGGCAACGCTAAGTACCCCCACCGCGGCAAACCCCAGGGCGCAATACTTCAATCGGCTGAGTTTTTCACCAAACAACAGCATGCCCATGGCCACGTTTAATAGGGGCGTCAGGTAATACCCCAGCGCCGCCTCGGTCACGGCCTGCTCGGCCACGGCCCAGACATAAACCCCCCAATTGATGGCAATCAGTACCGCGCTGAGCAACAGCCACTTAAGATTCGAGATCGCCAGGGCCCGCTGAATATCCGGCCACAGACGGCGCAGCAGGATCACCAGGATCAGGACCGGTACCAGCCAAAAGCCGCGATGGGACAGCACTTCAAAGGCCGGGACCTGGATGGTATTAACCCAGTAGAGTGGAAAGGTGCCCCACATAAAAAAGCTGACCATGGCCAGCGTGATGCCTTTGCGATCCACTAGGTGTCCTTTGATTCAGATTCAAGCAGCCAGGCTTTGCGCCATTGGCCCCATCGATAACCACCGAGCCCACCCGAGGCGGGAATCACGCGATGACAGGGCACGCTAAGGCAAATGGGATTGGATGCGCAAGCGGTACCGACCGCCCGTGCCGCCTTGGGTGCGTCGATCTGTTCGGCCAGCTGTGCATAGTGGATCGGATGACCCGCCGGCACCGACTGCAACGCCTGCCAGACGCGCATCTGAAATGGGGTTCCCGACAGATCCAGCGGTAAGGGCGGCCGTTGCCGATACAGGCCCTGGGCAAAGTGATCCAACACCTGACCAGCCGCCGGCGACATCGGCGCCAAACACGCACTGGGAAAGCGCTCGGCCAAGTCCTGCAACAGGGGCCCCGGC
>CALKMT010000165.1 GCA_938091715.1 uncultured Litorivicinus sp. | reverse complement strand
GTACGGGGCTATAAATCTGTTCGAGCATGAGTGACTTAATGGCTTCAGCGTTTGACTCAGTTTTTGCGTGCACATTATGCACAACAGGTATCGACGGAGTGCTAAAGGTTACCGACTGCAGGTGCTCTTGTAAGCGCTTAGCGGCAGGCTCCATAAGTGATGTGTGAAACGGTGCACTAACGGCCAAGGGTAAAGCACGCTTGGCGCCGGCTTCTTTTAATAGGGGCAAGGCCCGCTCAACCGCGCTGGCTGAACCGGCAATCACCACCTGGCCAGGGGCATTAAAGTTAACCGCCTCAATCACGTCGCCCGCTGCCGCTTGGGCACAAACCTCAATGACGGTGTCGTCGTCCAAGCCGATCACCGCCGCCATGGCACCGGTTCCTGCAGGAACGGCCCGCTGCATGGCCTGACCACGAAAACGTACAGCGCGTACCGCGTCTTCAAATTGAAGCACGCCAGCACAAGCCAGGGCCGTGTATTCGCCCAGCGAGTGACCCGCCATGAGTGCCGGTTGGGCACCGCCGTTGGCTTGCCAAATGCGCCATAACGCCACACCGGCGGTCAGTAGCAAGGGCTGAGTGTTAGCGGTCAGCGACATTTGTTCTGCATCGCCCTGACGCAACATGGCCCACAGGTCATCGTCTAGCGCGTCTGAAGCTTGCTGAAAGGTGTGCTGGATTTGATCGTATTGCTCAGCGATGTCGAGCAACATGCCAGGTTTTTGAGAGCCCTGGCCGGGAAACAGAAAAGCGAGTTTTGACATAGGCGTCCGTTACAACAAAAGGGCCGCTGGAGCGGCCCTTTTGTGCTTATTCGTCGTCTGAAGCTTCAGGCTTCTGAGCGATGACTTGACGGCCTTTGTAAAAGCCATCCTTGGTCACGTGGTGACGCAGGTGCTTTTCGCCACTGGTCGCGTCGACGCTCAACGTGTTGGTGTTCAGGGCATCGTGGCTACGACGCATGTCACGCTTGGAGCGTGTTTTACGATTCTGTTGTACGGCCATGTCGGCCTCCTATTGCTTGCCCTTCAACTGTGCCAGCACAGCGAACGGATTGGGTTTTTCTTCAGGCTCGGTCCCCTCTTGGACGACCAGGCCGCAACTTTCCGCATGTTTGGGCACCATCGGAACCCGCAACAGCAATTCTTCTTGGACGGCGGCGTGGACATCAACGAAAAACTCTTCGTTGGCGAACACGGCCTCCCAGCCGTCGGGCAAACGCGCCAGAAATTCCTCTGAGGTCACCACCGCCAGATCGCACTCACCACTGACGTCGTGGCTCATCACATCCAAACAGCGTTGGCATATCAAACTCACCGCGCCCTGAACCCTAAGGTGCATGGCCAACACGTTGTCATCGGTGCGCCTGAAGCTGACACTCACATTCACTCGATCTGTTGCAGGGTTTTCAGTAACCTGCGCCAGCTCGGGCATATTTTGCCACGACAAATGTCCCGAAACGGTATCTCCGTGGCGCTCGCCTTTGCGGGCCTCAAAGAGCCGATTCAGGGGTCGTTCAAACATAGGGCGCGGATATTAGGGAGACTGGGGCTCAGTGTCAAACAAATTGCCACCCAAATGGGTGCTGGCCTCGGCCTCAAAACACCGTCAACGCCAGTTACTCAGCGCCGGGCATTCGATTCAGACCGTGCCCAGTGACGTTCCTGAGGACCTGTGGCCTAACGAAGGCCCCAGCGACCGGGCTCAGCGCTTGGCCCAGGACAAGGCTCGGGCGATTTCCAAGGCCTGTCCGGACGCCCTGGTTATTGGCTCGGATCAGGTCGCTCATGCTCAAGGTCGGATCCTGCGCAAGCCTGGGCACATTGATGCCGCGCTGGAGCAGTTGATGGCCAGCCAAGGCCGATCGGTCCATTTCGAGACGGCCCTGCACCTATGCCATCCCAATGGCGAGCACTACAGCGAGGTGGTGACCACCGAAATCGAGTTTCTGGCGTTTGATGCCGAGACCGCCCGACGTTATTTGCTGTTAGAACAGCCCTTTGACGCCGCCGGCAGTTTTTACAGCGAAGCCATCGGGCAATGGCTGATTAAGGCCCATCGATCCGACGACCCCAGTGCCATCATCGGGCTGCCGATGCTGGCCTTAGGGCGTGGCCTGCGTCACTTTGGACTGGACCCCCTGCCGCCCGCCCCTACCGCCTAGTAAAGGCGAGTCGAGGTCCACTGGCTGAGTTGACTGAATACACTGGCTCCCAGCGTCCGGGCCAGCTCATCCAAGGGATGCGGACGTACTGAAAAATCGACAATCTGGTCGGTATCCAATTCACTAAGCGCGTATTCCATCGGACTCAGGTGACCATCTACCAACCCTAGCTGCAGGGCCTGGCGCCCATTCCAGATCAATCCCGAGAAAAGCTCGGCCTCGGCATCCAGCCGGGCACCCCGACCAGCCTTGACCCGTTCAATGAACAAATCGTGCGTGCCTGCCAATACCGCTTGCCAATGCTCGCGTTGGGCCTTGTCCAGGGGCTCAAACGGATCGAGCAGCGCCTTGTCATCGCCCGCTGAAATGACCCGCCGCTCAATGCCGAGCTTTTTCGCTGCCTCGGCAAATCCAAATCCAGCCGAAATCACCCCAATCGAGCCGACTAAACTGGCCTCGTCGGCATAGATGTCATCCATGGCGCTGGCGATGTAATAGGCGCCCGAGGCCCCAATGTCGGCGATCGAGGCCACAAAGGGCACATCCGGATACTGGTCCCGCAAACGCTTAAGGCCGCGCCAGACTCGGTCGGCCTGAACCGGTGACCCGCCGCCGCTGTTAATGTCCAACAGCAGGCCCCGGGTGCCCGGGTTTTCCAGCGCTGATTCAACCCCCGCCAAGATGCTGTCGGCGTTGGACTCGGCGTCCGCCGCAATCACCCCGCTGACCGACACCAAAGCCAAATGGCCATCGGGACCTGATTCAAAGGGGTCGACCTCGGCCGAGCGCATCACCGCCACTAAAATAAAAGCCAGGTACGCCAGGGTCATCAACTTAAAAAAGATGCCCCACCGCCGAGCCCGCCGCTGTTCTACAAAGGCAATATCCAGCGTCCTGCGTAATTCGCGCCAGGCACGACTGTCTTCGGGGTTAGTCTCGCTCATCCAACGACTCCAGCAATTGAGTTAAGGACGGATCCAGCGGCGCCGAAATGGTTAGACGACCGTCCTGCCACGGAATATCAATTTCCGCCGCATGCAAAAACATACGTTTTAATCCTCGCTCGCGCCAACGACGATTGTCCTCGTCCAGGCCATATTTTGGATCCCCCAGGATCGCATGACCCGCGGCTTGGCAGTGCACACGAATCTGATGGGTCCGCCCCGTGACCGGCTCGCAGGCCATTAAACTGGCCCCGTCGTATTTTTTTAAGATACTGGTGCGAGTCAGGGCAAACTTGCCGTCGGGGTGAACGCTGGCCATGCGTTCGCCGCTGCGCAGGACGTCCCTGGACAGATTCAGCTTGACCTGCTGCTTGCGCGCAGGCCAGGCACCGGCCACCAGCGCCCAATACGTCTTGTGTGCGGTCCGCGTGCGCAGGGATTCATGCAGCGCCCGCAGTGCACTGCGCCGCTTGGCCAACAAAATCACACCCGAGGTATCTCGGTCCAAACGATGGACCAATTCCAAATGTTTAAGCTCGGGGCGAGCCTTGCGAGCCAGTTCAATTAAGCCATGGCTAAGACCGCTGCCACCGTGTACCGCCAGACCTGCCGGCTTATTAATGGCCAGCAAATGCGAGTCCTCGAACAACACCCAGTCCGCAAAAGCCTCAACCTGCTGATGCGGCAGTACCACCTCGCTGGTTTCGGCCTGACGGACGGGAGGTATGCGAACCACATCGCCCTCCAACAAACGATAGGCGGCCTGTTTGCGCCCTTTGTTGACGCGCACCTCGCCACTACGAACCATGCGGTAAACCCGAGTACGCGGAACGCCTTTGAGTTGCGACATCAGAAAATTATCCAGTCGCTGGCCCGCTCGATCGTCATCGATATCGACCATCACCACATTAGGCCTTGGACTTTGTCCATTGCCGGTTGAATCAGACATTGATACTATCGCGCCTCGTAATAAAGAATCAGTGGCTCCCGCCTCGAGCAAAATCCGAGTGAACACGGTAGAGCCCGCTAAGTCGGCCATCATAACGCATTGACTGCAGTGGATATAAACGCCTGACACTTTTTTGCGAATTGGGGGCCAATGGCCCAATCCAGCAACCCGCCACGAACCACGCGGGCGCTGTAGACGAAAACAGTTTCAAAGCCCCAGCATTGCTGGGATGACAGTTAGAAACCAAAGGCGCAAGCCTTTGCCGTCGGCCAGCCGTGAGACTCGGGTGGCCCGCCGTTATTGGGCGTAAACAGCGCCAGGATGTGTTCGCGGTACGTTAAGGAACGTGCACGCAATGAAACGCATGCTGATTAACGCAACTCAGTCAGAAGAACTGCGAGTTGCCTTAGTAGATGGTCAAAAACTTTTTGACCTAGACATCGAAAACAACGCTCACGAGCAGAAAAAAGGTAACATTTACCGCGCTCGAATCACCCGCGTTGAACCCAGCCTTGAAGCCGCTTTTGTCGAATTCGGCAGCGAACGCCAGGGCTTTTTGCCGCTCAAAGAAATCTCAAGCGAATACTTCACCAAATCCCCCGAAGACATCCAAGGTCGACCCAAGATCGAGGAATTGGTCAAAGAGGGTACCGAGCTGTTGGTGCAGGTCGAAAAAGAAGAGCGCGGCACCAAGGGCGCAGCCCTAACCACGTTTTTGAGCCTGGCCGGCCGCTACATGGTCCTGATGCCCAACAACCCCCGAGCCGGCGGTATCTCGCGCCGAATCGAAGGCGACGACCGTGGACAGCTCAAGGAAGCGCTCAGCGCGCTGAACATCCCCAAGGGCATGGGCGTCATCATTCGCACCGCAGGCGTTGGCCGCACCAGCGAAGAACTGCAGTGGGATCTGGATTACCTGTGCCAGGCCTTTGAAAGCATCAAGGCGGCAACCCTGACCAAACGGGCCCCCTGCCTGATTTATCAGGAAGGCGACATCATCACCCGCGCCATCCGCGACTACTTAAAGGCCGACATCAGCGAAGTGCTGATCGACGACACGAACGTACATGCCCGGGCCAAAGAATTTGTCGCCTCGGTGATGCCGACCTTTGCCAGCAAGATCAAGCAGTACACCGACGACATCCCGTTGTTCAATCGCTACCAGATCGAATCGCAAATCGAATCGGCGTTTGAACGGGAAGTAAAATTGCCCTCCGGCGGATCCTTGGTCATTGACCCCACCGAGGCACTGGTCAGCATCGACATTAACTCGGCTCGCGCCACCAAAGGCGGCGACATCGAGACCACGGCGCTGAATACCAACCTAGAGGCGGCCGAGGAAATCGCCCGTCAACTAAGGCTGCGCGACATGGGCGGCCTGGTGGTGATTGACTTCATCGACATGAGCCCGGCCAAGAACCGCCGCGCCGTCGAAGAGCGCATGCGCGACTCGTTGAAACACGATCGTGCCCGAGTTCAGATCGGATCCATCTCGCGCTTTGGCTTGATGGAAATGAGCCGTCAGCGTCTGCGTCCGTCACTGGGCGAGACCGCGGGCCATGTGTGCCCTCGCTGTGTTGGCACCGGATATATCCGTGACCTTCGCTCGCTGGCGTTAGCGTTGCTGCGATTGATCGAAGAAGAAGGCAGCAAAGACAAAACCGGCGAAGTACGTGCTCAGGTGCCGGTCGACATCGCGACCTTCTTGCTGAACGAAAAACGTTTGCAAATCCGTTCTGTC
Organism: uncultured Litorivicinus sp.; assembly: GCA_938091715.1. GTDB lineage: Bacteria > Pseudomonadota > Gammaproteobacteria > Pseudomonadales > Litorivicinaceae > Litorivicinus. The sequence goes on along the minus strand of CALKMT010000165.1, from coordinate 2,401 downwards.
GAGAACCGCAATCGTATCCGCGTCGTGATCATCCCCAACCCGCACATGCAGACCCCTCAGTTTGAGGTCAAGCGCCTGCGGGAAAGTGAGGTTGACCTCGAGAACATGGATCTGGAAGCCACCCAGCCCGAGAACTTGGAAGCGGCCTATGAGCCAGACGCCAAGGCTGCAGCCAAAGAGCAAGCGGCCATTACGTCGTTGACGCCTCCGCCACCGCCACCGGTGGTTGAGGAAGCCCCCAAGGCCGAGAAACCGGCCCGCAAGTCCAATCAGGAACGTCGTAAGGACGCCAAGCCGAAAGGCCCGACGAAAGCAGTCGCAGAGCCCAGCAAGCCCGGCCTGCTGAGTCGCCTAATCGGTGGACTAACCAATATGCTGGCTGATGATCCCATCGAGGCCGAGCCAGCTCGCGAGCAGGCACCGGCTAAAAAGGTCCAGAGCGACGATGAGTCTGGCGAGCGCGGCAATCAAAACCGTCGTCGTCGTAATCGTGGCAACCAACGTCGCCGCACCAAAGAAGAAACCCAAGAGCTGACCACGATTGAGCCCGCTGCGGATTTACCGCCCATGCAGCAGCCATCCAGCGAAGAGGAAGGTGATGGTCAGCCTCGTCGTCGCCGTCGTCGTCGTCGTAATCGTAGCGGCGAGACCAGCACGGCCGAGGGTTCGGCAATCGCGAGCACAGAAGAGTCACCGTCCGAAGCTACACCGGCCCCAGTGGTTGCGGTTAAAGGCCGACCCGAGCCGATGGAGCAGGAAGGACTGACTCCCCGCGCCGATCGTAAGTCGCATGCCGAGCGTGCGTCTGAGGCCACGGATGCACCCAAGCCGGTTGCTGAAGTCGTCGCAGAGCAGGCAGACAAACCGACCGACGCCCCGGCGCAGGACGTGGCCGAAAGCAACGACTCACCGGCTGTTGAGTCTGTGACCGACGCACCCGTCGCCGAGTCGGCCGATGCCGCTGAATCGGCAGAGCCCGCTCAGCCGGCCGAGGCAGTCAGTGCCGACGAGCCCGCCGCGGAAGAAAAGCCTAAACGTCGTCGCCGCCGCAGCAAGCCGAAAACCGAAACAGCCCCGGTCGATGCCGACGCAGATGCTGAGTCGGCTCCGGTCGCTGAAGCCGTCGCGGTCGATAGCGAGCCGAAGGTCGAAGCTGAAGCTGAAGCTGAAGCCGTCACGGAGCAGCCGGCAAAACCCGCGCGCAAACCCCGTGCACGTAAAACTGCCGCGTCAAAGAAAACCGCTGACGCAGCGGCTCAGGTGAGTGACGTGGAAACGCCAACCGAGGCGGTCGTGGCCGACGTTGCCCCCGCGGCTAGCACCGAGGCAGCCGTCCCGGAGACCGCGGACGCAGCACCGGCCAGCGAAGATAAGCCTGCCCCTACCAAGGCGCGGGCGGCCAACGACCCTAGGGAGCGTCGTCGCAAACGGTTGGAAGCCAAGGCAAAAGCCGAAGCTGCCGCAGCCGAAGCACAAGCCGCACCAGAGCCTGTAGCTGAGCCTACTGAGGCGACCTCGGTCGACTCAACGGACAGCCCAGCGATGGCAGAACCGGCTGACGCGACTGCGGTTGCCGATCCTGCACAGACGGCGTCAATGGTTTCAGCAGCAGAGGAAGCACCGGTGCCGGAAAGTATTGCCCGGACCGCGGACTTGTTTGAATCTGTAGACGAAAAGAAAGCCGACTAACGGCCTAAAGCACCCGGGGTTCTGGTTCTAACACAACCCCAAAGGTGTCCATGACCGATTGTTGAATATCAGCGGCCAAGCGCATCAGCGCTTGGCCGTTCTCGTTTCCATAGTGCACCAGCACCAAAGCGTGCTGGGGGCTGACGCCAACACCCCCACGGGTGTAACCCTTCCAGCCGCAATGCTCAATCATCCAGGCAGCACTTAACTTGACCCCATTGATGCCCGGATAGTTGGGCAATTCCGGATAACGTTCGACCAAGCTTGAGCTCTGTTCCACAGAAATCACTGGGTTCTTAAAGAAACTGCCCGCGTTTCCGATCTGTTCTGGATCGGGTAACTTTTGCTGCCGAACCTGGATGACCGCCTGCATCAGGGTTTTGGGATCCACCGCCTGATCACCGCCCAATACTCGGCATAAATCTGGATACGTGGGTTTGACGGCGGACTGACGAGCCAGGGACAACCTAACTTCGGTGATGACATGACGGTCCCGCTCAGATTTGAAGCGACTGTCTCGATAGGCATACTCGGCCTCATCGGCGTGCCACGACCGGAAGCATCGGGTTTCGCAATCATAAGCGCGCACCACCGGGGCCAGCGTTTGTAACTCAACGCCATACGCCCCAATGTTCTGAACCGGTGCTGCACCCACGGTGCCTGGTATCAAGGCCAGAGCTTCCAGGCCCTGCAGGGCGCAGGTCTCAACCGA
>CALKMT010000164.1 GCA_938091715.1 uncultured Litorivicinus sp. | reverse complement strand
ATCAGGAGTGGCTGGCCGAGCAGGGTCAGGCCTTTGATCTGTGGATTGACGCCTCAGACCGTTGGGTCACACGGCAACAACTGGGGGCTGAATCCCGTCGGCAGGGTATTCCGTGGATTCTGGGCTCGGCGATCAGTCTGTCCGGCCATTGCGCGGCCTTTGACCCTAGTCAACGGGGTACGGCGTGTTTTGATTGCGTGTTTGGCCAGCAAATTGATCCGGGGCAAACCTGCGAGGCTTCAGGCGTATTGGGCCCGGTGGTGGTCACCGTGGCCAGCACCCAAGCCCAGTGGGCTCTGGCGCACTTGTCGGGCATGCATCGTTTGCCCACCGGCCGCCTGCGGCGCTGGGACGGGGCGTTGCTGACGCCGAGTGAATTCAAGTTTGGCAAACGCCCCGGTTGTGCTTGCAGCCTGTGATCCTTGGGCTACCTTTGATAGGTAACCTTTGAATCACAGGAGCATCGGATGCGAATTCTTGGTTGTTTGTTTTTGATCGCTGCGGCGGGTGTCACCGTCGTTTAGTTCGGGCTCTCGTCCAGCGCTAAACCGGCCGATTTCCAGGCTCGGACGCCGCCGTCCATGCTAATGACGTGCGTGTACCCCATCTGTTGCAAGTTATCTGCGGCTAGGGCGCTGCGATAGCCGCCGCCACAATACAGGATCAGCTCTTGGTCCTTGTCCGGGAATTGGCCCTCGATATCCCGTTCAATGACCCCTTTGCCTAGATGCACGGCGCCTGGGATTCGGTTGTTAGCAAACTCGCGATCTTCTCGAACATCGATGAGCGTCAGGTGCTCACCTTGTTGCAGGCGCAGGTTCACGCTGGCGACATCCGTTTCTTGCACTCGGCCCCGGGCTGCGTTGCAAATGGCCTCAAATCCAGGTGAATGTTCCATTCTTAACCTCCTAATTTGCTGCGCAAAATCTGGTTAACGGCCTGTGGGTTGGCCTTGCCGCCTGAGGCCTTCATGACCTGGCCGACAAAGAACCCCACCATCTTGCCTTGCTTGTCAGGCTCGGCGGCCCGATACGCTTCCACTTGGCCAGCGTTGTCGGCCATGACCTGTTCGACCACGGCTTCGATGGCGCCGGTGTCGGTGACCTGCTTCAAGCCCAGCGACTCGATTAGCTCATCCACCGACGCGTCCGAGGTTAGCATCGCTTCCCACACCGCCTTGGCACCTTTGGAGTTCAGGGTGTCATCAGAAATCCGCTGGATGAGATCCCCCAGGCGCTCGGCGCTGACAGGGCAGGCCTCGATATTGCTGTCCGAGTCGTTTAGCCATTGGCTGACCGCACCGAGCACCCAGTTCGCCGCCAGCTTGCCGCTGCCGCTGTGTTCCGCCGCGCGTTCAAAGTATTCCGCCAGCGCGCGATCGCTGGTCACCACCGCAGCGTCGTAGTCGGTGATGCCAAACTGTTCGATTAAGCGCTTGGCTTTGGCCTCCGGTAGCTCAGGCAGGCGTTCTCGTACCTGAGCCAGGAATTCATCCGACAGCTCGACCGGTAACAAGTCAGGGCAGGGGAAGTAGCGATAATCGTTGGCCTCTTCTTTGGAGCGCATAGAGCGGGTCTCGTCACGATCCGGGTCATACAAGCGGGTTTCCTGGACAACCGTGCCGCCGTCCTCGATGCGTTCGATTTGACGTTCAACCTCGTGGTTGATGGCCTTTTCAACAAACTTAAAGCTGTTGATGTTTTTGACCTCGACCCGGTTGCCAAACGCTTCGGTGCCTTTGATTCGCACCGACACGTTGGCATCACAGCGAAAGGAGCCCTCGGCCATGTTGCCGTCGCAAATGCCCAGATACCGCACGATGGCGTGAATCTTTTTCAGGTAGGCGACCGCTTCTTTGGCGCTGCGCATGTCAGGTTCTGAAACGATCTCGATCAGGGGGGTGCCGGCGCGGTTTAGGTCAATGCCGGTCATTCCGTCAAAGTCCTCGTGCAGGCTTTTGCCCGCATCCTCCTCGAGGTGCGCTCGGGTCACGCCGATCGTGCGCACTGTGTCGTCAATGCGGATTTCTACCTGGCCGTGCTCGACAATGGGGTGGAACAACTGGGTGGTTTGATAGCCCTTGGGCAGATCGGGGTAGAAATAATTCTTGCGGTCAAAGGTGGATCGTTGATTGATCGTGGCCCCAATCGCCATGCCGAACATAGCAGCGTACTCAAAGGCTTTTTGGTTGGGCACCGGCAGAATACCTGGCAGCCCCAAGTCCACGGCGTTGGCCTGGGTATTGGGGGACTGGCCGAATTCGGTCGAGCTGCCGCTGAAAATTTTCGACTCGGTGGCCAATTGGGTGTGGATTTCGAGCCCAATCACGGTTTCCCACATCATAGCGACACCTCCGGGCGGCGGCTGTGCCAGTCCGTTATTTGTTGGAATTGATGCGCCACGCCCAGCATGCGGGCCTCGTCAAAGTAGTTGCCCAGCAGTTGCAGTCCCACGGGCATGCCTGCGACTTGGCCGGCAGGAATCGAAAGGCCTGGAATGCCTGCTAGGTTGGCGGAGATGGTGTAAACGTCTTGTAAATACATGTCGCTAGGGTCGTCGGTTTTTTCCCCCAGTTTGAACGCGGGGGTCGGCGTGGTCGGGCCTGCGATCAAGTCAACTTGTTCAAAGGCTGCGACAAAATCGTTCTTGATCAGGCGTCGAATTTGTTGCGCTTTGACATAGTACGCGTCAAAGAAGCTGGCGCTTAGGGCATAGGTGCCGACCAGGATGCGTCGCTTGACCTCCTCGCCAAAGCCTTCTGAACGGCTGCGTTCGTACAGATCGTTCAAATCCTTGGGGTTCTCGCAGCGATAGCCAAACCGCACGCCGTCAAAACGCGACAGGTTCGCACTGGCTTCGGCCGGGGCAATGACGTAGTAGGCTGGCAGGGACAGATCAATATTGGCTAGGTCAATATCGACTAACACCGCGCCGCGTTTCTCGAGTTCGGCTAGGGCCTGGTGGGTAGTCGAAGCCACTGCATCGTCCAGCTGCTCGGTAAAGAACTGGCGTGGTAAACCAATGCGCAGGCCCTCGACTGAGCGCCCCAGGTCTCGAGTGAAGTCTTCGGTGCCCTCGGTGGCACTGGTCGAGTCCTTGGGGTCATGGCTGGCCATGGCCCCCAACATAATTGCCAGATCCTCGGCGGTCTGGGCGATGGGTCCCGCCTGATCCAGCGAGCTGGCATAGGCGATCATGCCGTAGCGCGAGCACCGGCCATAGGTCGGCTTGATGCCGCTGGTGCCTGTAAAGGCTGCCGGCTGGCGAATGCTGCCCCCAGTGTCGGTTGCGGTGGCCGCGGCGACCATGCCTGCGGCTACGGCTGCCGCTGAACCGCCACTGGATCCGCCGGGGACCCGATCCAGATCCCAAGGGTTTTTGACCGCACCAAAGGCGCTGTTTTCGTTGCTGGACCCCATGGCGAACTCGTCCATGTTGGTCTTGCCAATGCTGATGGCGCCCGCTTGGGTCAGGTTTTCGACCACGGTGGCGTTGTAGGGGGCGACAAAATTTTGCAGGATTTTTGATCCGCAGGTGGTCACCTGACCCTGGGTGCAGAACAGATCCTTGTGGGCAATCGGCGCCCCCAGTAAGGGCTGGGTCGAGCCGTCTGCGCGAGCCTGATCGGCCTGTTTCGCCTGTTCAATCGCGCCATCTGCGTTAAACGAGATAAAGGCATTGTTATCTGCGTTCAGGGCTTTCGCTCGAGTGATCTGCTCTTGAACCAGCTCTACCGATGAGACGCTTTTGCTCGATAGGGCCTGCAATTGAGATTTGAGTGTCTGGGTGCTAAGGCTCATCAGTCAATCACCTTGGGTACTAGGAATAAGCCATCTTTCTGGGCCGGTGCGTTGGCCATTAAATGCGCGCGCTGATCGACCTCCGTGACCTCGTCTGGGCGCAATATTTGGGTCCGATCAAGCGGGTTAGTTAGGGGTTCAATCCCTTGTGTATCAAGGGCTTGCATGGTGTCGAGTAGCTCCATAACTCCGTTGAGTTTTTGGGCGATGTTGGGCACGTCGGTGTCGTCTACCGCCAGTCGAGCGAGGCGTGCGACGTGACGCACTTGATCGGTGGAAAGTGTCATAGGAGTCCTGTAGCTAAAAGTTTGCGCCGTAACGTCCTAATTTATCACGGGATAACGGTTGCCTGCACCCCGCGTGATTGCTATCTTTCGATGGACTAAAACCAGACATGGCAAACCGTTAATGTTCAAGTACCTACGCGGCCTGTTTTCGAACGATCTGTCGATTGATTTGGGAACCGCTAACACCCTGATCTACACCCGCGGCAAGGGAATCGTCCTTAACGAACCTTCGGTGGTCGCCATTCGCCAGCACGGCAACCAAAAGTCTGTCGCGGCGGTGGGCGAGGATGCCAAGCGAATGCTGGGCCGCACGCCCGGGAATATCGAGGCCATTCGTCCCCTCAAAGACGGGGTCATTGCGGATTTCCATATCACGGAAAAAATGCTGCAGCATTTTATCGCCAAGGTGCATGAAACATCCTTCGTTGCGCCCAGTCCTCGAGTCTTGGTCTGTGTCCCCTGCCAATCGACCCAGGTTGAGCGGCGTGCCATCAAAGAATCGGCGTTGGGTGCCGGCGCCCGTGATGTGTTCCTGATCGAAGAACCCATGGCCGCAGCCCTGGGCGCAGGCCTGCCGGTCGAAGACGCGTCGGGTTCCATGGTCGTCGACATTGGCGGCGGCACCACGGAAATCGCGATCATCTCGCTTAACGGCATTGTTTATTCAGAGTCGGTGCGGGTCGGTGGCGACCGTATGGACGAGGCCATCACCGCTTACATTCGCCGCAAATACGGCACTTTGATTGGTGACGCCACGGCCGAGCGCATCAAGCATACGATTGGCTCGGCCATTCAAGTCACCGAGGAAATTGAAATCGACGTGCGGGGCCGCAACCTAGCGGAAGGTGTGCCCAAGCAGTTCACGCTGAGCACCAATGAGATCGCCGAAGCCTTGCAAGAGCCGGTCGAAAATATCGTTAACGCAGTCAAGAACGCGTTGGAAAAATCGCCACCGGAACTGGCCTCAGACATCGCCGAGCGCGGCATCGTCCTGACGGGCGGTGGTGGCCTGCTAAAGAACTTGGATACACTGATCAGCGAGCGAACTGGGTTGCCGGTCTTTGTGGCGGAAAACCCGCTAAACTGTGTAGCAGTCGGCGGCGGTAAAGCGCTAGAGCTGATCGACAAGCAATCGTTCCAGTTGTTTAACACGGATTAAGGAAAGGGCGTTCCCATCAGACAGGTGTTTCAACCCCACTCAACCTCTGGCGCACAGTTGCTCTTTGTAACGGTGCTTAGCGGGTTGTTGCTGCTAGGCGAGAATACCCTTGAATCGGTAGGCCAAGTCCGAGGTCAAATTTCCAGCCTATTCAGCCCGCTGCAGTCCCTGGCTAATCACTCCGTGCAATGGATCGCTGGATCGGCTCAGACCAACACCGAACGCCGACACCTGAGCGCGGAAATCCAGCGCCTGACGCTGGAAAATGAACGATTAATGGTGCGCCAGCAGCGGATGCACGCGCTGGAGTCCGAGAATAACGATTTGCGCGCTTCGTTGGCCGCAGCAGCGCGGTTGGACGATGAGTTTGTGCACGCCGAGGTGCTGGCTCATTCCCCCGATCCCTTTATCCAGCGAATGGTCATCAACCGTGGTTTCAGCGCCAGGGCAGCGACCGGCCAGGCGGTGCTAGACATGAATGGGCTGGTCGGCCAAGTGGTCGAGGTGGGCAGCTTGTCCAGCCAGGTGCTGCTGTTAACCGATGCCAGCCATCAGGTTCCGGTCACGGTCGAGCGCAGCGGATACAAGGCGATCGCCCGGGGTACTGGACACCCGGATCAGTTAGAACTGATTAATGTGCCCCCCACGGCGGAAATCGAGCCAGGGGATCTGCTGCGTACCAGCGGGTTGGGCCAGCGATTCCCCCAAGGCTATCCGGTGGCCAGGGTGGTGTCAGTCACGCGTCAGCCGGGTCAGGCATTTGCCAAAATTCTAGCGGCCCCGGTAGCACAGACGGATCGATTGGATCGTGTCATGTTGGTGTACCGCACCCAAACCGCTCGAGACCGCGCCTTCGCCACGCTCGAGGTTGTGCCCGGCGATAGCTGATGACCCCGTTGTTTCCCATCGGGGTGCTGGTCGTTGTTTGGTTCTTGTCGGCGATCCCCCTGCCCTTTGAATATCAAATTTACTGGCCGCTTTGGCTGGCCCTGTCAGCGTTCTGGTTTGCACTCTATGCGCCGCGATTTATGGGCGTCGTCATCGCTTGGTTTTTAGGCTTGTCCTTGGATTTGCTGTTGGGTGCGCCTTTGGCCAGCTACGCGTTTGGATTGGCATTGGCGGTCTATCTGGCGGGTCTGTTTCGCTTGCGCTTGCGCCATTTGACCATGCCGCAACAAATTTTGGTGGCGGTAGCGTTTTGCTGGGTGACCCTGCAGGGGGCGGTTTGGGTACGCTGGCTATCCGGTGGTCAGGGTAACCCTCTGCTGAGCACCGTGACGGCCTGTGTATCGGGGTTGGTCTGGCCTCTGGTCAGCCTATCGCTTAATCGAATCGCTCGCCGAATAAGCGTTGAGCGCGTATGAAACTGGTATTGGCTAGCCAGTCACCGCGACGACGCCAGATGATCGAGTCGTTGGGCCTGGCTCCGGAAATCTGTCCCGCGCACATTGACGAGCAAGCCTTACCTAATGAGTTGCCCAAGGCCCATGTGTCTCGCCTGGCGCGAGAGAAATGCTGGGCGGTTGACCGGTCTGGCATGGTCTTGGCGGCCGATACCATTGTGGTGGTTGACCAACGTATTCTGGGCAAGCCCCGGGATTACGCAGACTTTTGCACCATGATGTCGTGGTTATCTGGACGAACGCACCAAGTGATGACGGGGTGGCACCTGCGCAGCCCACAAGGAGAGCGATCCGGCGTGACCGAGACTGGAGTAAACTTTGTTCAGCTGACAACCGCACAGATTGATGCCTACTGGGGCAGTGGCGAGCCTGCGGACAAAGCCGGCGGCTATGGTATCCAGGGTTGGGGTGGATTGTTTGTCGAGTCCATCGAGGGTGACTTCAATAACGTCGTAGGCCTGCCGTTGCAGTCCGTGGCCCGGGCTATGGCCGAATTGGGATTGGATCCCTGGGGGCTAAATGCGCGGTGAGTTGCTGATTAACGTGACCCCGCAAGAGACCCGCGTGGCGGTGATCGAAAACGGGATGTTGCAAGAGTTGCATACCGAGCGCACGCGCGCCCGGGGGTTGGTGGGCCAAATCTACATGGGCCGGGTGGTCCGGGTGTTGCCGGGCATGCAGGCCGCTTTTGTCGACATTGGCCTCGAGCGTTCGGCCTTTATCCATGAAAAAAATCTGCGTGGGGATTCCAGTGCGCCGATCAGCTCCCGGGTCCACGAGGGGCAGGCGCTGCGGGTTCAAATTGAAAAGGATCCGATTGGCGACAAGGG